>JAYUBR010000993.1:0-1136 GCA_043740775.1 Ferruginibacter sp.
TTCTTTGTTTGCCTGCTACCGCAGGATGCTACTAAGTATGGTAAAACTTAATGAAACTCTAAAAAGGTATACCATCCTATATAAATGAAATCAGTAAATTGAAAAATATCTCACCAGCACCCGGCTTTTCTAATGATTTACAAATGCATTGTAATATTTAATAAAAAAACATGATTATCAATCATGTAAAAAATGATAATCATCATATTTGGTTAATTTTATTTGATGAAAATTTGTATCCTTAATTAAAAGCAATTATTCATTTATTAAATCAATTTTTATGATGAAAGTAGAAAGTATACCAAGACTTGATGGGGCATCTGATATAAAGCCGGAATTAAAATCATGGGTAACCAATATAGCCAGGCAATGTAATGCTAAAAATATTCACTGGTGTGATGGATCTAAAGAGGAGTATGACAGCATATGTGAGTCATTGGTAAAAAAAGGAACATTTATAAAACTAAACCAGCAAAAGCGCCCCAATAGTTTTGCCTGCTTTTCAGACCCAAGCGATGTGGCAAGGGTAGAAGACAAAACCTTTATCTGCAGCAGAAGAAAAGACGATGCAGGCCCTACCAATAACTGGATGGAACCAACTGCCATGAAACAAATTTTAAATGGTTTGCTGGATGAATCCATGAATGGAAGAACCTTGTATGTTATTCCGTTTTGTATGGGCCCGGTAGGTTCTTCTTATAGCCGGTATGGCGTTCAGTTAACCGACTCAGAATATGTAGTAGTGAACATGCATATTATGACACGTATGGGAGAACCTGTTTATCCTTATCTAAAAAGAAACGATTATGTAAAATGTATTCATACCGTTGGCGCTCCGTTGAACTCTACCGAAGCAGACAGCAGGTGGCCCAATAACCCTGCAACAAAATATATCTCTCATTTTCCGGAAGAAAGATTGATCATTTCTTACGGAAGCGGTTACGGTGGCAATGCCCTGATGGGTAAAAAATGTTTTGCCCTTCGCATAGCATCTGTAATGGGAAGAGAAGAAGGCTGGCTGGCTGAACACATGTTGATATTAGGAGTTGAATCTGCTGCGAAACAAAAAACTTATATCGCTGCGGCTTTTCCAAGCGCCTGTGGTAAAACCAATTTCTCCATGATGATTCCTGCAA
>JAYUBR010000994.1:0-4057 GCA_043740775.1 Ferruginibacter sp.
GCTGTTGCTGCTGTTATTTTTGACTGTCTGTTGTACGATCGTTTAACACCTGTCGTTTAGTAAGTAGTAAGAATTTGTTAAAGTAGAGGTCGTATCTGAATGGATATAATTTAAAGTGATTCAAAAATATGTTTTCTGAATGATGGACTGAAATTAAGGACTGAATTCTTAACGAATTGCAAAAGCGTTGGATTTGTAATGAAGGAAACGTTAAATCGTATTTTTCATGCAGCACAGCAGTTGGTTTTTACTCCTCATTGGGCTTGTACTATTTCCGCAACGGACCATAGGTTTTCGGGTGCTGGTTTTTATAAACCATAATGGGCGGGTGTAAGATGATTATATCTTTTAGTGAAGAGTTCCAAAAGTATAGTGAAGGCTTCAATCACCGATGCAACAAGACAGCCTGGAAATAGTTTGTTTTGTTTACAGAAATTCGGCCAGGGTTCGGTATTATACATTCATGGATAAAACTTACCAGCATACAAAAATCTATTCTATTCACCTGCAATAAATGCCTATGTGTTAATTCATTTAACATTTTAAAAAAACTGGCATAGTTTTCCATATAGATATGTTGCCTCTAAATTAAATCTCTTTTAACCACTTAAATCAATTAAATATTCACTTTACTTTTTATCACCAAAATTAAAATCATGAAAACAATCTTCTTTGCACTTACTACACTTGTTATTTTTATGGGATGTAAAAGCAACAACAAGGCATCTTTAGAAACAAATAAAAATATGGTACTTGTTGATACCACCGGGCTTTCTAAAGGAAGCATCTTAACTGATACCGGTTCCAGAACCAATCATCTAAAGAATGGGGTTACTTCCACTACAAGTTCAACCACTACAACTACCACAACCACTACCACTACTAATGGTAGTGTAAAGCCTGTAACACATGCCTCGCAGACTAAATCGGGCAATAGTCATATAAACACAGGCTCTGCCAATTCAAATAATTCTTCTGCTAATAATTCAACCACATCCACTGCACCTCAGCGTGATAAGGGCTGGAGCGATGCTGCAAAAGGAACTGCAATTGGCGCCGGATCGGGTGCTGTGATTGGTGCTGTTGTTAGTAAAAACAAAGTAGAGGGAGCCATTATTGGTGGGGTGCTTGGTGGCGGAACCGGGTATGCTATCGGTCGTTCAAGAGACAGGAAAAGCGGAAGAGTTGCCCGTAAAAAACGGACTTACTAAATTTTCGTTATTGTAACAAAATATCCCCATAATCTTTATATAAATCCTTTATATTAATATTGGTTTGAATAAATAACATCATAATCTCTAAACCCAAAGAACACAACCCATGAAAAAAATATTTTTTGCAACAGTCATCCTTTTTACAGCAATTACCACCAATGCTCAAACATCCGGTGTTAAATTTGGAGGAGGCCTTAATATAGGGATCCCTGCTCATAATTTAAGCGGTAATTCCTTAGGGGCAGGCGTGGATTTGATGGCACTTTACAATCTTTCAAACGAATTTGCTATTACAGGGGATGTTGGCTACACTGCATTGTTTGGAAAAAACGGCTCCAGCACTACAAATTTGATCCCGTTAAGAGCAGGGCTTCGCTATTATCCATCAAATGAGTTTTTTTTTGCCGGAAAAATTGGTGCAGGTTTTATTTCCAACAGTGGCTCAAGCGTTACCACAACTGCCTACTCTTTTGGCCTGGGATATAAAATTGATCCTAAGTTAGAACTTGGTGCATCTTATGATGGCTATATTAAAGAAGGAACTGTTGCTTTAATCAATATTAGTTTGGGCTATTTTTTTAACTAAGGCATAATAATGAAAAATAGTTGGTAGAATCCTTTGTAATGCAGATTAGTAAAGAATTTGAAAGAAGTTTAGTGAAAGCAGTTTCACTAAACTTTTTTGTTTATGAAAAAATTTACAAAAGCGTTGTTAGGGAAACTAAAAATAACAAACGAAAAAACAGCACTCTCAGGTTATTTAGGTAATTTATTAAAGGATGAATGTAATTACCTGCACACTATGGTTTCGATTTTAAATCTTATAACATATTAGTTACACATTTGCTAAATGCTTTTATTTTTGAATATTATTAAATAATTGTATTAAAAAGGGTGAATTTATTCAAATAAAGCAAGTTTAGTATCTTGGTTTAATTATTTTCAAAAAAAAAAGCAGCGTTTGTTAATTTTTTAGTGCCTCAAAAATGTAAATAAATAGTTAAATTATTTAAACGGTTGTAACTATTAATTTGCTACATTCATTTTTTATTTTTTTAACCAAATAATTCTTATGAGAAAAATTGCAGCGCTTTTTATTGTATTCATTTTTGGAGCAAGCTCTGTTTTTGCCCAAAATAAAATAAAAGGCAGGGTAACGGATTCCAAAGATGGTTCACCGATTGCAGGTGCCACAATCAAAGTAAAAGGTCAGAATATTTCCACAACTTCAGGTGCTGACGGCACATTTGAAATTGAAGCTAAAATGGGAAGTGCCCTTGAAATTACCGAAGTAGGCCATACGCCGCTTGCAGTAAAATATACTGATTCGGGTTCTGGTGGCCTTCAGGTGGTGATGAACCAGGATACACGGGGTTTATCTGAAATAGTGGTAACAGCTCTGGGTATTAAAAGAGAAAAGAAAGCATTGGGTTATTCAGTATCCACTGTTAACAAAAAGGATCTGGAACTTAGGCCGGAAGGAGATATTGCCCGTGTATTGACGGGTAAAGCGGCAGGTGTAAGTATTATTAATACCAGTGGTATTTCTGGTAGCGGTACAAATATTACAATCCGTGCTGTTGGTACAATTACCGGTAATTCTACTCCATTATTTATTGTAGATGGTGTTCCTTTTGACGGGGGTACAAACGGCAATGCCGGATTTACTTATGGCAACCAAACTTCCAGCAGGTTTTTGGATCTTGATCCCAATAACATTGAAAACGTAAGCATCTTAAAGGGGCTTAGTGCTACTACATTGTATGGAGAACTGGGAAGAAATGGTGTTATCTTAATTTCTACAAAAAATGCATCCGGTTCAAAGGGGCCGAAGAAGACAGAGATTTCATTATCTCAGTCATATTTTCAAAATACCATATCTAATTTGCCTGAATACAATACCAAATATGGCGGCGGATTTGATTTAAGTAACGGGGTTACCTTTTTCAGTAATTGGGGAGGTGCTTTCAGCAACCCTCCTGTATTGGTAAACCACCCTTATGGCAGGGCTTCGCTTAATGCAGCCTTTCCTGAGTTTATTGGAGCAAAATATGAATACAAGCAGTATAAAAATAATGTAAAAGATTTTTTTAGAACTGGTAGTGCCAAAAATACTTCTTTAAACATTAGTGGTAATGGAACCAATTCAGTGTTTAATGCTAATTTCAGTTATCTTGATGATATTGGTTTTATACCAGGAAACGACCTGAAAAAAATATCTTTTGGAATTGGAGGAAGTGCTAAATTGTCTAACAATTTTACAGTAAGTGGTACCTTTAATTATGTATCAACCAAGGTAAAATCGCCACCAACCAGTACCAGTTTTGGTAGTTCTGCTTCTAATGCATCTGTATTTGGCGATGTATTGTACACACCCACTTCAGTTGATTTGCAGGGATTACCATGGCAAAATCCATTGGATCATTCTCAGGTCTACTATCGCTCTAATAATGGTATTCAAAATCCTCGCTGGACACTGGCTAATTCTTTTACAGAGGATAATACTAATCGGGCTTATGGTAACATACAGTTAAAATACGATTTTGCAAAAGGTGTTAGCCTAAGCTACAGGGTAGGTTACGATAATTATTCGGAAGCTCAGTTATATGCTCAAAATAAAGGGGGTGCCTATACTCCTGAAGGGATATTCCGTACTTCAATAGGAAATAATACCATTTGGGACCAAACAGTAATAGCCAATATTACACAGGATTTAAATTCTAATTTTAAGGTGAACGTAGATGCAGGTGTGAATGTACGGAACGATCTGTTTAAGCAAACAGGTATTAACAGTACAAATCAGTTGGTGTATGGATTGTTGAATCATGGTAATTTTGTTAACC
>JAYUBR010000995.1:0-1135 GCA_043740775.1 Ferruginibacter sp.
TGGGTAGGCGGCGCAAAGATACCATTCAAGCGCGGCAAGCAAATTGAAGAAGCTACGCATGGTGCTGTTAAAGCCATTGAAATTTGGGAGGAAGCAGGAAAGTGAACTACGCCAGATGTTTTTTAGTTGTATGTTTAATTATTTCCATTTATTTGGTTGCTCAATGCCTGCCCTATATTTTTAATACAAAACAATCAGGATTAACAAAATTAGGCCAGTCTGAATATGATTTTTGTTTAAAAAATCCACACGATATACTGCATGACGGACTAAGAGTTTACAATTGTGAAGTAATTTTGGATAGGTATAAAAATGAATATGAAGCAACCAAGGAAGCAGGAAAATGAACTACTGGCAACTATTAAAAAACGTCTGCGTGACAATCGTATTAATTGAAATATTTTGTATTACTGCTGGTTTTTTTGCTTATCTGATATTTCGAGAAAAATATAGTCAATAATAGAATAATTACATAATATTGTCTGTTCGTATGTTAACTAACGCACATAGCGTGTTAATATCGTTATTCAAACGGCTGTCGTAGCCAAACAAAGGAATTTTTATGTATCTTTCAGACAACGCATCACTCAAGAGGCAATCAGGCAGCTATGCCGTCCCTTTGGCCAATACGACCTTGCTTGGTGCGTTGCCTAAAGGATATTAATGTGAGCTTGTCACAATACGAATATCTCAAGGCAGAATGGATTGCAAAACATCCTAATGCCAATTCAAAACAATATCAACAAGCCATGCTTTCGTTGGCTAGAAAGTGTGGGATTTAACGTGGCCGAGCGTAGAATGTTTTCAAAACAAATAATAGATAGCGACGCTTTTTTAGATATGCCGCTATCGTCACAAGCGCTTTATTTTCATCTGTCTATGCGAGCAGATGATGATGGGTTTATTAATAACGTCAAAAAAATACAGCGGGTACTCGGTTGCGCTGATGATGATTTAAAGCTATTGCTTTTCAAAGGATTTGTTATTCCGTTTGAAACTGGGGTATGTGTTATCACACATTGGAAAATGCACAACCATATTCAAAAAGATAGGTATAAATCAACAATACATAACCTAGAGAAAAGTAAATTATCATTAATAAACAACGCTGTATACAAACTGGATACAGATTGTA
>JAYUBR010000996.1:0-4050 GCA_043740775.1 Ferruginibacter sp.
TTATTGTTGTTTAAATAATAATATCTCTTAATAAGTAGTCAGCACAATTTACTTATTGCAAATACGTTTTATATTGATAAGTATTATTAATACAAAGCATTAAAACCGCAAACTAACTATTTATGAGTTCAAAATTGGCTGCTTTTTTACTTAGCATTGTATTATTTCCAATTGCTTCGTTTTCTCAATTCCGAAAATACTCCAACGAATTTTTAAATATAGGTGCTGGTGCAAGAGGGTTGGCAATGGGCGGTGCCCAGGTGGCGTCTGTAAAAGATGGTACAGCTGGTTACTGGAACCCTGCCGGACTGGTGGGTGTACAAGATCACCCGGAAGTAAATTTAATGCATGCCGAATATTTTGCCGGTATTGGCAAATACGATTTTGGTTCAGTAGCAATACCTATCCAGGATAATAAAAGAACCATCGGCATTTCCTTGTTGCGTTTTGCAGTAGATGACATTCCCAATACATTATTTTTGGTACAGCCGGATGGCAGTGTAGATTATGGCAGTATTACCAGCTTTTCATCTGCAGATTATGCCATGCTGTTTTCCTATGCGCAAAAAGTTGTTGAAACAGAAGACAAGCTGGTTAGTTTTGGCATTAATGCAAAAGTGATTCACCGTAAAGTTGGGCAGTTTGCAAGCGCCTGGGGTTTTGGCGTCGATGCCGGTGTGCAGATACATGGTAAACAATGGCACCTGGGCCTGGTTGCTAAAGACTTAACTACAACTTTTAATGCCTGGGCTTTTAAATTTACTGAAAAAGAAAAAGAGGTTTTATACCTTACAAAAAACGATATACCTGTACGTTCAACCGAATTAACATCTCCCCGGTTAACGTTTGGAGGTGGATACGATTTTAAATTCAGTTCTTCCTTTAGCTTATTGGCAGAAGCAAATCTGGATTTTACATTTGATGGTAAAAGAAATACAGTTATCAGCAGTAATCCGATAAGTGTTGATCCGCACCTGGGGCTGGAAGCATCCATCAAAGACGTATTTTTTATCAGGGCAGGGGTTACCAATTTTCAAAAAGCACTATCCGATGGCGATACACTAAATCAAAAAAAGGTTTGGATATATCAGCCAAGTTTGGGTGCAGGCGTAAAAATAAAGAATGTAACGCTTGACTACGCCTATAGCAATCTCGCCAATCAATCCAATCCATTGTACACACATATATTTTCGCTAAGATTTACCTTGGTGAAAAGGGTAAAAGAATAACCGAAAACATTATAACCGAACAGCAAAATGAAAAAATTTTTATTGCCACTATTCCTGCTTTGTGTATCAATCGCTCATGCACAACTCAACAATAGCTGGATAGATTATAGCAAAACTTACTATAAATTTAAAGTTGGTAAAACCGGCTTGTATCATCTCAATCAGGCTACCATATCTGCTGCAGGTTTAGGTAATACCCCTGCCGAACAATTTCAATTATGGCGCAACGGACAAGAAGTTAGACTTTTTACTTCTGTGCCAACAGGAGCCTTAACACCCGGAGACTATATTGAATTTTTAGGTGTAATGAATGACGGTAAACCAGATAAAAATCTTTATCGCGATACATCCTATCAACTATCTGACAGTTTTAGCCTGCATACCGATACTGCCACTTATTTTCTTACTGTAAACCCGTCTGGCAATAATTTAAGGTTTGCAACTGCCGCCAATGATGTTGCCGGAAATACACTTGCCCCCGATGCTTATTTTATGCGTAAAGTGGGAACTTCTTTTAAAACGCAATACAACCGCGGATATGCAGCTATTGTGGGAGAATATGTTTATTCTTCGTCGTACGATATGGGGGAAGGTTTTACCAGTGCCAATGTATCTCCCTGCAGCGGTTGCGATCTTTATACAACTTTTAATAACTTAAACGTTTATACAGCAGCTCCTGCCAACAGTGTGTCGTTTTATATTTCTGCTTTTGGCAATGCTTTGTACACAAGAAATTTAAAGGTAAATTTTTACAATAACATCCTGTTTAATGATGTGCCTATGAATTATTTTAGCATTGTAAAAAAACAGATAAACAATATACCCCTTAGTATATTTCAAAGTCCGGATAATTTACAGGTAGCTGTTAACGGGTATACGCCACCACCCGGTGTTTCTAATGCTAACGACCATATTGTAGTGGCAGAAATGGTGCTTACCTATCCATCGAAATTTAATTTTAATAATGAAAAGAATTTTTATTTTGAGCTCGGCGCTTCTGCCGCTGGTAATTATCTTGTAATTAATAATTTTAATGCTGGTACAACACCACCTGTTTTATATAATCTTAACAATGGGCAAAGGTTTGAAGGAGATATTTCGGTACCCGGCCAGGTAAGGTTTGCTTTACCCGGATCATCTGAAGCAGTAAGAAAATTTAAGATGGTAAATGAGGAAGTTAATAACGTTACTGCAATTAATAGCCTTACAGCCAAATCGTTTATCAACTATTCAACAGCCGCCAACCAGGGAGATTATTTGATTATTTCGCATCCTTCTTTATTCAACGATGGTAATGGCGTAAATTATGTAGATGAGTATAAAAAATACAGAGGCTCTGCACCGGGAGGCAGTTTCCATCCTATCATACTTTCTATTGATGAATTAAATGACCAGTTTGCTTTTGGTATAAAAAAGCATCCTGCAGCAATACGCGACTTTATTCGTTTTGCCAGCCAGCAATTTAATAGTAAACCAAAATATGTTTTAATACTTGGCAGGGGTATGAATTCAATTGAATATAAACAAAATGAAAATGATCCGGTAACAGAACAACTGGATTTGGTTCAAAGCTTTGGCTGGCCTGCATCAGATGTATTGTTATCCTGCATTCCCGGACAAAATGTTCCGCTGGTTCCGATTGGAAGGATAGCGGCTATTAATGGTACAGAAATAAAATATTACCTGAACAAAGTAAAACAGTATGAGCAGGTACAGGCTTCTACCAGCCAGACTGTTGCTGATAAGGCATGGATGAAAAACATTATTAATGTTGCCGGCGGAGGTGATCAGGCAGAAACTGACCTTTTTGTAAATTACCTGAATGATTATAAAGCAAAAGCTGAAGACAGTGCTTTTGGGGCACATGTAGAAACTTTTGTAAAAGCTTCCAGCACAGCGGTAGAGCAGATAAACGGGGAACGAATTGAACAACTGATAAACGGGGGAGTTAGTTTAATTCAATATTTTGGCCATTCTTCGGCCAATACCCTGGCTTTTAATTTAAGCAGTCCTGAAGTATACACTAACCAAAGCAAGTATCCATTCTTTAATGTAAGCGGATGCAGTGCAGGCAATTTTTTTATTTTTGACCCGGCCCGTTTGGCGGGTAACGCCACACTCTCAGAAAAATATGTGCTCGCAGATCAGCGGGGTAGTATTGGTTTTATAGCCAGTACTCATCTTGGTATACCTCCGTTTTTGAATTTTTTTAATACCAAATTGTATGATAATTTTTGTGTTGATGACTATGGAAATACCATCGGTAACCAGCTAAAAAATACTTTACAAATTTTAGGAGGGAATCCGCAAACGCTGGACTTTTATACCCGTATTCACCTGGAAGAACTTAACCTGCATGGAGACCCGGCCATCAGAATCAATGCCTTTGCCTTACCCGATTTTGTGGTAGAAGATCAGATGGTAAAAATAAGTCCTGCCATTATTTCTGTTGCCGATAATAGTTTTAAGGTAGATATTAAAATGATGAATATTGGCAAAGTAATCAATGATTCTATCTGGGTTTCTGTAATTAGAAAATTGCCCAATGATTCTTCAAAAATTATTTTTAATCAATTGATACCAGCCATTAAATATGCTGATTCCTTAAGTTTTACTGTACTTATTAACCCTGCTACCGATAAAGGATTAAATAAAATAATTGTAACGGTAGATGCAGGTGATAAAGTACATGAATTATCAGAAACAAATAATACCATCACAAAAGAATTTTATATTCTTGAAGATGAAATTCGCCCGGTATCTCCCTATAATTATTCAATTGTAAATAAACAGCAAATTACTTTTAGCGCTTCCACGGCAA
>JAYUBR010000997.1:0-4047 GCA_043740775.1 Ferruginibacter sp.
AGCGTTTCAAAAATCAAAGCATCAATTTCCAGGTATAAAGCCTATCTTTATACGCCATATTTAATTTTCGTTCAATATCTGTAACTTGTACGAAAGTCGCACCACTAAAATTTTTTTATTATGTACACTTATATTTGGAACAAATACCTGCCGGTTATTAGAATTCTATTAAAAAAATCTTCCGCCGGCGATCAGTTGCTAAGCCTTAACAGGGAAGATTTTGAAAGAGCCGGCACGGGAAGAAAGGCAGGCTATAAATTTGTAATTGCTTTTGCTGATGGTAAAGTAAATAATGTAATCAGTGGGTCAGAACTTGCCAGTCACCTGGCCAGCGCTATGTTGGAAGATGATGCTACCAAAGCAGTTTTGCGTACCGGCCACTTTGAAGTGATATTGAATACAAAATTTCAGTTAACTATAAAAAATACTACACCACAACCAGTAGTAACAGAAACTACTGTAGCTGTGGAAGCAGAATAAAATTATATACTGTTAATAAAAACATACTCTTTTTTAATTTAATTACCCTCCACATTTTGAAGTTTACAGATTTTGGTTTTGATGAAAGATTGATAGAAGGCATTGAAGCCTCGGGATACAATGAAGCAACACCGGTTCAGGAACAGGTAATTCCACTGGTTTTAGCAGGCAAAGATGTAATTGCATCGGCCCAAACAGGTACCGGCAAAACAGCGGCTTTTCTATTGCCCCTTATCAACAATATTATTTCCAGTGCGGTTAACCACCACAGCATTACAGCGCTTGTAATTGTACCTACCAGGGAACTGGCAATACAAATAGCACAACACATGGAAGGCTTAAGTTATTTTACTTCTGTAAGTTCTATTGCTGTTTATGGCGGCGGTGATGGCAACGCATTTATTCAGGAAAAAAAGGCTTTAAGTGTAGGTGCCGATGTAGTGATTTGTACGCCCGGTAAAATGCTGGCGCACATCAACATGGGCTATGTAAAATTCCAGGGATTAAAATATTTAATTTTAGATGAAGCAGACCGCATGCTGGATATGGGTTTTTATGATGACATCATGCGTATTATCGGGGCCTTGCCTGCAAAGCGGCAAAATCTTTTATTTTCGGCCACCATGCCGCATAAAATAAGAGAAATGGCCCGCCGTATTTTACACCAGCCTGCTGAAATAAATATATCAATCAGCAAGCCAAACGAAAAAATTACACAACTGGCGTATGTTGTATACGACACTCAAAAAATACCATTGGTTAAATACCTTTTGATGCAAAAGAATTTTTCTTCTGTACTTATTTTTTGCAGTAGCAAAAACAGTGTAAAAGAATTAAACAGGGAACTGAAAAAAACAAAACTGGCGGTGGATGAAATACACAGCGACCTGGAGCAGGATAAAAGAGAAGAAGTGCTGATGCATTTTAAAAGCGGGCGCCTCCAGATTTTAGTGGCAACAGATATATTAAGCCGTGGAATTGATATTGATAATATTGGCCTGGTTTTAAATTACGATGTACCACATGATGGCGAAGATTATGTGCATCGCATCGGGCGTACGGCAAGGGCTGCAGCAGAAGGTACGGCCATAACATTTATCAGTGTAAAAGAACAACGCAAATTTGCAGCTATAGAAAAATTATTGGGCAAGCCGGTACCAAAGGAAGTAGTTCCCGAACAATTTGGAGAAGCGCCAGCCTACTCACCCTCTACATTTATCCCAAGGGAAACCGGCACTAAACATGGTAAAAAGCCAATGCACTTTAGCAGAAATGCACCGGCAAGAAAACCTTTTTAAACAACATCGGAGATTGGGTGTATGCATTTTTATTTTGAAGTACGCTTTGTAAATTGGTTGGCATTGAAGTATCACAGGGCTAAATTTATTTCAAAAAGGTACCTTTAAATTAATCCTGAAGTAACCTCATGTAACCATCAGTTGATTAGTTTGAGTTTCCTTCCAAAGAAATATATTTGTATAAACAACTTATTATTTCATCTTCTCCCAATATATTATCCTGTCCGGTTGAGTACCTTAAAGGTGTTGGTCCGCTAAGAGCCGAACTGCTTAAAAAAGAATTAAGCATTTTTACTTTCAAAGACCTGCTGGAATATTATCCCTTTCGCCATGTAGATAAAACAAAAATCGACAAAATAGCTTCGCTCAATCCGGGTGTCGAATACGCACAGTTGGCAGGAAAGTTAACCCATGTGGAACTGATAGGGGAGAAGCGAAGCAAACGATTGGTGGCCTGCCTGCAGGATGATACCGGTGAAATGGAACTGGTTTGGTTTCAGGGCATCAGTTGGGCAGAAAAATTACTAACCGTTGGCCACCATTATTTAGTGTTTGGCAAGGTGGTTTTTTTTATGAACCAGGTGCAAATCAATCATCCCGAAATTGAACTGTACACTGCTGAAAAAGCAGATGGTAAAAAGTTTCTGGAGCCTGTTTATTATTCTACAGAAAAATTAAAAGCACGGGGATTAACCGGCAGGGCATTTGCAAAATTAACCTATGCTTTACTACAGCAATTATCTGGCAAAGACCTTCCGGAAAACCTTCCCGAAACACTCCTTTCAAAATATCGTTTTATTTCCCGTTGGGATGCGTTTTGTGCCATCCATTTTCCTGTATCAGAAAAAATGTATACGCATGCCGTAAGACGCTTAAAGTTTGAAGAATTGTTTTTTGCACAGATACGGCTGGGCCTGTTACGCAGCACCCGGCATCGTTTCAGCAAAGGCTGGACGTTTAACAAGGTGGGCGACTTGTTCAATACTTTTTATAATACTTACCTGCCTTTTGAACTAACAGGCGCACAAAAAAGGGTATTAAAGGAAATTAGAAAAGACATTGGCAGCGGTAAACAAATGAACCGGTTGTTGCAGGGTGATGTTGGCAGTGGAAAAACCATTGTGGCTTTATTAAGCATGTTGATTGCGGCAGACAATATTCACCCAACCAAATGCGATGCTTTTCAATCTGTGTTAATGGCCCCAACCGAAATTCTGGCGCAGCAACACTACAATACCATATCTGCCATGGTAAAAGATATGCCGGTTTGTGTAAAACTATTAACCGGATCATCTGCTACTAAACAGCGCAGGGAAATTTTAAAAGCTTGTGAAGATGGCATGCTGAATATATTGGTTGGAACGCATGCTGTAATAGAAGACAAAGTGAAATTTAAAAACCTGGGTTTTGCGGTAATAGATGAGCAGCACAAGTTTGGGGTGGCGCAAAGGGCAAAATTATGGAACAAGAATAGTTTGCCACCACATGTGCTGGTAATGACTGCAACGCCTATTCCAAGAACGTTGGCATTAACGGCTTATGGTGACTTGGATTATAGTGTTATTGATGAATTGCCACCGGGAAGGCAACCAATTGCCACCGTACATCGTTTTGAAAGCAAACGCCCGATGGTAATGGATTTCATCAGGGACGAAATTAAAAAAGGCAGACAGGCTTACATCGTTTATCCATTGATAGAAGAATCTGCCAAAATGGATTATGAAAACCTGATGAAAGGTTTTGAAGAAGTGAAATCATTTTTTCCTGAACCGAAATACTGGATTAGTATGGTACACGGCAGGCAACCCGCTGCACAAAAAGATACCAATATGCAACGGTTTGTAAAGGGCGATACGCAGATTATGGTAAGTACCACGGTAATTGAAGTAGGGGTTAATGTGCCCAATGCTTCCATCATGGTGGTTGAAAGTGCAGAAAAATTCGGGTTATCGCAATTGCACCAGTTAAGAGGTAGGGTAGGACGGGGAAGCGAAAAAAGCTTTTGCATATTACTAACAGGCAATAAGGTATCAAAAGATGCACGGGAAAGATTAAAGATTTTGTGCGCTACCAATGATGGGTTTAAAGTTGCAGAAAAAGATTTGGAAATTCGTGGGCCCGGAGATATTGAGGGAACAAAACAAAGTGGCTTATTAAACTTTAAGCTGGCAAACATAGTCAATGATAGGGTAATGCTGGAAGCAGCAAAAAATGTAGCGACAGAAATAATAAATACTGATCCGGATTTATTAACTGCAGAAAATTTGCC
>JAYUBR010000998.1:0-1132 GCA_043740775.1 Ferruginibacter sp.
TAAACGCCCCGTACATTGAAGGTCCGCTGGGAAAATTGTATCCTGGTTTTAAATCGGATATTCCGGATCTGCAAAAAAAGCTGGATGCATTTCCTGATCCCGAACCACAGGTAACCAATTTTATTGATGCCGTTACCAACCGTAAAAAGTTTGCGTTGAATGAGAGCAATGGGCATCGCTCCTGCACCATCATCAACATGGGCAAAATTGCGTTGGAGCTTGGCCGTTCACTAAAGTTCGACCCGGTAACGCAACGGTTCATCAACGATGACGAAGCCAATAGGTTAAGCGATCCGCCAATGCGTGCACCATTTAATTTGTAAAAAATTGATTGTACGAACTAAGAAGCTTTGTGAATCAGTTGTGGCGTCGCACTCTTGTACAGTTAATCTTTATTGAACAAAGCGAGCCGGGTTATCACACGGGCACCTGGCATCAAGGTTAACGGTAAGTCTTGCTACAACAGATTCTTGTTGAATAAAAAACAGACGCTGAAGTGGAAGTACAAATTTTTAACAAAGAGATAAATTACCGCTCTTTCTCCTTTGGAGAAAGAGAAGGAGAATGAGGTCAGCATGCAACAACAACCCGAATACAACCACACCACAATTGAATAAAAAACAAATGCTGAAGTGGAAGAACAAATGTTTAGCAAAGCGATAAAGTACCGCCCTTTCTCCCTCGGAGAAAGAGAAGGAGAATGAGGTCAGTAACAACCGAACAAAACCACACAAAAGTTGAAAAAAAACAACAGCCGATGTGGAAGAACAAATTTTTAACAAAGAGATAAAGTACCGCTCTTTCTCCCTCGGAGAAAGAGCAGGGAGAATGAGGCCAGCCAGTAACCGCAATGAACAATGTGCATAAAACCAAAAAAAATATTTTTTATTACTCAATAGAATAATCAACATGAGAATTTTTAAACTTGCCTTCTTATTTGTTTTGTTCGCTGCTTTTTCAGCAACAGCACAAACGCCAGACATAAGATTGTTATCAACCAAAACAGCCGACATGCTGGCCACTATGCCTGCGCAAAACAAAACGCAGCTGGATAAAAGCATGCAGTCCATCACGGATCTAAAACAGGATGGATTGATCACCATGATCAGCCAGTTTGCCGCACCCGGTACCG
>JAYUBR010000999.1:0-1131 GCA_043740775.1 Ferruginibacter sp.
GATGCCAATGCCATATTGAATTCTGCCAAATTTCATGAAGAGGTGAGTGAAATGATTATTGTAAAAGACATTGAATTGTACAGTATGTGCGAACACCACATGTTACCGTTTTATGGTAAGGCACATGTTGCTTACATCCCCAACGGATGGATTACTGGTTTAAGTAAAATTGCCCGTGTGGTAGACGTATACAGCAGGCGCTTGCAGGTACAGGAAAGATTAACCCATCAGATTTTAAATGTTATAAAAGAAACCCTTAATCCGTTGGGAGTTGCAGTAGTGATTGAAGCATCTCATTTGTGCATGATGATGCGGGGCGTACAAAAACAAAATTCAGTTACCACCACATCTGCATTTTGGGGTGAGTTTGAAAAAAATGAAACCCGCAGTGAGTTTGTAAAACTCATCAGTGCAAAGTTGCATTAATACAAATAGCAATAAAAATATTAATCCCTCTTAATGAGGGATTTTTTATTTTATTTGCAGTTGAAATAAAAAATAAATCATGGCACATGCATACATATTTCCCGGGCAGGGAAGCCAGTTCAGCGGAATGGGAAAAAATTTATATGATACCAACCGTATGGCAAAAGAATTATTTGAGCAGGCAAATATAATTGCAGGCTTTCGCATTTCGGATTTAATGTTCACCGGCTCCGATGAAGACCTGAAACAAACCAATGTAACACAACCAGCCGTTTTTTTACATGCGGTGATTGCGTTTAAAACCCTGGCAGATGCAAAGCCGGATATGGTTGCAGGCCATTCATTGGGTGAATTTTCTGCACTGGTTGCCAACGGTGTGTTAAGTTTTGAAGATGCATTTAAACTGGTTTCCATCAGGGCGAAAGCGATGCAAAAAGCATGTGAACTGGTGGCAAGTACAATGGCCGCTGTATTGGCTTTGGCAGATGATAAGGTGGAAGAAATATGCGCTTCAGTAAATAGAGAAACCGGTGAAATTGTAGTACCTGCAAATTACAATTGTCCTGGCCAATTGGTGATAAGCGGTTCATTGCTGGGAGTTGAAATTGCCTGCGAAAAAATGAAAGCGGCTGGTGCAAAAAGAGCTTTGATATTACCTGTAGGTGGGGCTTTTCATTCGCCGCTGATGTTGCCTGCCAAAGAAGA
>JAYUBR010001000.1:0-1130 GCA_043740775.1 Ferruginibacter sp.
GATATACTAAAAAATTATATAGAAAGCCTGAGCCGTTATTTTGCCGCAGAAGAAGGCAAAGAAGAAATTATAAATGATATAGAAAGCCGTATTGGGGAGCTTTTTCAGGAGAGGATAAAAGCCGGCTCTACCTGCATTACAGACGATGATGTAAATGCCATCATTAAAAATATGGGCCGACCCGAAGAGTTTGAAGCCATGGATGATACACAAACTCAATCAGCGGCTTCATCTACAGGCGAAGAGCAATCAACCGGCAGCACTTCATCAACCGGTAATAAAAGATTATTCCGTGATGAAAACGATAAAGTACTTGGTGGTGTTTGTAGCGGTTTGGCCAACTATTTTAATATAGATGTAGTGATAGCCAGAATAATTTTTGTGGTGTTGTTGTTTTCGGGCATCGGATTTTTAACCTATATCATCATGTGGGTAGCAGTGCCCAGCAGTGCCACCACGCAAATTGGCGGTACCCGTAAAAAACTATTTCGTAGCCCGGATGAAAAACTGATTGCCGGCGTATGCAGTGGAATTGGCAACTATTTTGGCATCAATGCCTGGATACCAAGGGTGTTGTTCCTGCTTCCCTTCCTGTCATTTATATCACGCTGGGGCCACTGGGGAGGGTTTTGGGATTTTGGCGATGTATTGCGTTTTACCTTCAGCCCAACATCACTTATCGTGTATATTATTTTATGGATAGTAATACCGGAAGCATCAACCACTTCTGAAAAACTTGAAATGAAAGGTGAGAAGGTTGATATGAATTCAATTAAGGCTTCGGTTATGGAAGAAATGAAAGGCGTTGGAAAAAAAGCCGAAAAATTTGGTAAAGACGCTTCGGCTGTAATAACTGAAAAAGCAAATGTAGTGGCAGGCGATGTAAAAAATTTTACAAAACGTAACCGTGGCGGATTAGGCAATGTAATTGCCATGATCATTAAAATATTTGCCTATTTTATTATTGGGTGCGTAGGGTTTGCATTGGTTATGGGTTTATTTGCACTGGCTGTTATATCAATCGGTTTCTTTCCGCTTAAAGATTTTGTTATTCATAACGATTATCAAAATCTGTTTGCATGGGGCACATTAATTCTCTTTATAGCAGTTCCTATTATCGGCATCATCAC
>JAYUBR010001001.1:0-4037 GCA_043740775.1 Ferruginibacter sp.
AATTCATTTAATTTTAATTGCACGGCTAAAGATTCTTTATTTTGCGATTTTTGGATAAGAAATACCATGAGGAATGTGATGATAGTGGTACCCGTATTAATAATCATTTGCCAGGAATCTGAATAATGGAAAAATGGACCCGTAACCGCCCATATTATAATGGATGAAAATGCCATTATAATTGCCGGGGTGCTGCCGGTTGCTTTGGTAACTTTTGCAGAAAAACTTTCAAAAAAATTACTGGTGGTACCTGTTTTATTTTTCATATTCATTTTTATTTTTAAAGATTGCACTGTTTGTTTATAAACTTTTATAGTTAGGGCTTGAATTTCCGAGACAAATTAAAGCGACTACCTTATACCTGTATTACTGCTGCAGCATTTATTGTTTTCGGGAACGGGATATAACCCATAATATAATACCAATAATAATTACCACAAGAAAAATTCCCCACCACATGCCCGCTTTAAAAATACCTTCAATTGCAGCGCAGCCAGACATGGAGGTAAGAAGGCCAATCAATAAAAAACCCTTGAAATACTTTTTCATCTTATTTTTATTTTACAACAATTAAATAATTTATTCCTATGTAACTTTTAATTTCCTTAAGAAGTGGCCGGTGTCCCCCCGGCCACGGCAGTTAAATTTATTGTCAGGAGGCCTCACCAACAGGGAAACTTATTTTTTCTCCATCATAGTTAACGGGTAAAAAATTCTTTGTAAGTATTTGATTTACTCCTGTACTTAACGGTAAAAAAAAGAATAAGCAAATTTACTATTACAGAAAAGCTGTTGGAGATAATGATGATTTCATCTCTTTCCAATATGCCATAATATATCCATCAACTTAACCCCATAAAAAGAATTACCAGCATTGGCTGAGAATTATCACCTGCCTTTTTTTCCCTCAGTAATTTTAGCAATTGAGGTACTAATGACATCGCAGACAAAACGCTGGCGGCAATGCCGGTAATTACTATTTGATTCATAGTGGAATATTTTATTATCATTTTTCAATTACAAGTAATAATGGTGTGATAAATAATTATATCCTAAACCATCTAAACCTCCTTACTAAGCCGGCACTTTCCGTTCTGCTTCCCTGTCCCAAAACCTGTGTTGCGCAATGGCAGTAATAAAATCTGTTGGCTTTTTATTTATTAAAATTCCGGCATCTTCTGAACCATCTTTTTTTACGCTGTCTTTTATAAATGTTTTTTGTAAAAATGATACCGCATCCTCATCAGCAGCAATTGCTTTGCAATGCTTGTATGCTTCATTTACAAAATGAATGGCATCGGGCTCCAGTGATAATATTTCTGCATGATTTTTTCCTGCAGGAATATACACTGCATCATAACATACAGAAGCTTCGGTTAGAAAACTTCCATCTACTGCTACAGACACACCCTTCGACGTTTTAATTTCACCTGGTATGGGAGCAATTATTTTTACAGCAGCGCCTTCTTTTTCCAATGCGGTCCTCATTTTATTTAATGATAAATCATCTACACCATTTGCTGTAAGAAAGGCTATCTGCCTGGTTTTTATGGTATTTTTTATGGTATGTGCCATACTCAGGGCCGGTGAAGTATCATTTACCTGTTTCACTTTTATTGGCTCCGTTTCTTTTGTATTGGCATCGGCTCCCACGCCATGGTTCATGGGTAATTGCGGCCCTTTAGGAACAGGCATTCCCAACCCTGCTGCAACTTTTGCCACCAGTGTATTGTTCACCTGCGTTAAAAGCCCCAGCATTCTTTCCCGGATATTTTTCCGTTGTACCTTACTTAATTCAAAAGTGAGTGCATTGATAATATGGTTTTGTTCTGCCGCCGACTGGCTGTTGTAAAACAAGGTGGCCTGGCTAAAAAAATCAAAAAAACTTTTGCTTCTGTTCCTTATTTTTACTGCATCAATTCTTTCTGTATGGCTTACAAATCCACCTTCTGCTGCCTTTGCCTGAAAAGGGCAGCCGCCAGAAATACTATTGGGATGATAACTTGTTTTATCAGCATTAATCGTTTGGCGCATGTGGCCATCCCGTTGATTATTATTGATGGGAGATACAGACCGGTTAATGGGTATCTCATGAAAATTAGCGCTGCCCAATCTTGAAAGCTGTGTATCCGTGTAAGAAAAAAGCCTGCCCTGTAATAAAGGATCATTGCTAAAATCTATTCCAGGTACAAGATGTCCCGGATGAAATGCCACCTGTTCTGTTTCAGCAAAAAAGTTATCCGGGTTCCGGTTGAGTGTCATTTTACCTATACGTATAACGGGCACTAATTCTTCAGGCACTAATTTAGTAGGATCCAGCAAATCAAACGGATATTTATGTTCATCTTCTTCCGGAATTAGCTGCACACCAAATTCCCATTCCGGAAAATTCCCTTTGTCTATTGCTTCCCATAAATCTCTTCTGTGAAAATCTGAATCTTTGCCGGAAATTTTCTGTGCCTCATCCCAGCTTACTGAATGTACACCCAATAAAGGTTTCCAGTGAAATTTTACAAAACAACTTTTATTTTTATTATTTATAAAACGAAAAGTATGTACTCCAAAACCTTCCATCATTCTTAAACTTCTCGGTATTGCCCTGTCGCTCATGGCCCACATTATCATGTGCATACTTTCGGGCATTAAAGAAATAAAATCCCAAAAAGTGTCATGGGCGCTGGCTGCCTGGGGAATTTCATTGTGTGGTTCTGGCTTTACCGCATGGATAAGATCAGGGAATTTGATGGCATCCTGGATAAAAAATATGGGCATATTGTTTCCCACTAAATCATAAATACCTTCATCGGTGTAAAACTTTACAGAGAACCCCCGTACATCCCTTGCCAAATCGGAAGAACCTCTTGACCCCGCAACAGTAGAGAACCTTACAAACACCGGTGTTTCTCTTCCGGTGTCATTTAAAAACCCGGCTTTGGTATATTTTGCCAATGAACTGTAGAGCTTAAATACACCATGGGCAGCACTTCCACGGGCATGCACAATCCTTTCAGGAATACGTTCATGATCAAAATGTGTAATTTTTTCCCTTAGAATAAAATCTTCTAATAAGGTTGCTCCTCTTTCGCCGGCTTTTAATGAATTGTTGTTATCATTTATAAGCAACCCCTGGTTAGTACTTATAAACTGATTGGCCGCAATAGTTGTATTGTTGATGAGATCATTTATTTTTTTATTGCCTTGTGATGAATTTTTCTTACCCATAAAATGCAGAATTAAAGTATTATAAATTATATAAAAAAATCCCAATGATTTAAAAAACTTACCGGAGTTAAATCATTGGGTGGGATTATAAAAGTTAATAGCAAAGCAACTTATACCTATTTTATAGTTCGGTTTATATTTTTATGCCATCATTAATGCTCCTTCTGTAACCTCTGTTAATTTAGCATCAGCAGCTTTTT
Organism: Ferruginibacter sp.; assembly: GCA_043740775.1. Classification (GTDB taxonomy): domain Bacteria; phylum Bacteroidota; class Bacteroidia; order Chitinophagales; family Chitinophagaceae; genus Ferruginibacter. The sequence goes on from JAYUBR010001001.1 coordinate 3,423, forward strand.
CTTCTTCCAAAGTTTGGTGCAAAAGTTCTGCGGCATCATCGTAGCCGAGCATCCCGGCATAAGCGGCTAATGTGCCATAAGAAGCAATTTCATAATGCTCTACTTTTTGTCCGGCAGCAATAATGCCTGCATCCCTCATGGGGCCTTTTTGTGTTTCGGTTATTATTTCTTCTGCTTCTTTAATAAGGCCGGTCATTGCTTCGCATTTTTTTGCAACAGCTTTTACATCTATGCTGCTGAAAACTTCCTCCAGCCGGGTAACATGTACTTTCGTTTCTTCCAGGTGGCTGGTAAGGCATTCGCCCAGCTTGGGGGCAGTGGCATTTTTAATCATTTTTGGCAATGCTTTTGTTAAGGCTTTTTCTGCCCAGTAGATGTCTTTTAAATCATCTACAAAAAATTCTTTTAAACCTTCCGGAGCAGTTAATTTGTTATCCATGGTGGTTTGCTTTACTGTAACCTCTTGTTCTTTTTTCATTGTTCTACATTTTAAAATTTGTAAAAATTTATTACTAATGGGGTGATAAAAACTAATGTGTAATTTTCTTTAACAGCCTGATACCCTTAACTGCAATAGCATCCTGATTTTTGGTGATGCTTCTTGCTACTGCTAAT
>JAYUBR010001002.1:0-1129 GCA_043740775.1 Ferruginibacter sp.
CCAATATCATCCGAATTTTGCCTGAATTGTTCCGGCAGGCGAATACGGATATCAAAAATTTTAATCCCTTCATACAGGGAAGATGCTGCAATGCCACCAATTGCCATTGCTACCACTGCATTGGCATCGGCAGTTGCCACACCATATAGGGCCATTTTTTGTTGATCAAAATTTACATCCAATTCGGGCTGGCCTACATTATAAATTATTCCCAGGTCAGCTATACCCTTTACATTCTTCAATATTTTATTTACTTCTCCTACTTTTTGCTCCATATAATTAAGTGAGTCACCATAGACTTTTACACAAATAGATCCCTTAACGCCACTTACTGCCTCTTCCACATTATCCATAATTGGTTGAGAAAAATTAAGGTCTACACCTGGTATAACCGATAACTTTTCATTCATTTTTTCTATCAATTCATCTTTCGATATGGCAGGTTTCCACTCTGATTGAGGATACAACATAACAGAAAATTCATTGTTATAAAAGCCCGCAACATCGGTGCCGTCATCGGGCCTTCCTGTTTGCGATACGGCATATTTTACCTGCGGAAACTGAATTAATATTTTTCTTGCCTGGGTAGCTATTTCCTTCGATTTTTCCAGCGAAATGCTATAGGGTGCCTGAACCCTTAACCAGATAGAACCTTCATCCAGTTCAGGCAAAAATTCGCTCCCTAAAAATTTAAACGAAAATATTCCCAACACCATCACAATCAATGAAAATATAACTACTATTTCTTTTCTTTTATAAGCCCCGGCAAAACCTTTGAGCATAAAACCTGTGAGGTGATGAACAAACGGATTATGTTTTTCATGTACATTTTTCCGAAGCAGGAGGCTTATCAAAACAGGCACCAGTGTAAGTGTAGTAATTAATGCACCCAGCAATGCAAAGCCCAGTGTGTAGGCCAAAGGGGAAAACATTTTTCCTTCTACTTTTTCAAATGCAAACACAGGTAGTAGCCCGGTTATGATAATCAACTTTGCAAAGAATACAGCCTTACCTAATTGAGCTCCATTTTTTCTAATGAGTCCAAGTTTGGCCAATTTATTAAACCTGTCCATCCCAACCTCCATCGCTTTGTGGTCGAGTATAACAAACATCCCTTCTACCATTACCA
>JAYUBR010001003.1:0-1128 GCA_043740775.1 Ferruginibacter sp.
TGAATGGAATTTAGATAAGTATGTTTCGTTTTATTCTAATGCATCTTACACTTACGATTCTAAATACACTATTTCAGCAAGTGCCAGAAGCGATGCATCGAATTACATTACTGACGATCCAAAACTTCGTTGGTCACCCTTTTGGTCAGTAGGAGGTCTATGGAATATCCGGAAAGAAAATTTTATGAAAAACACCCGGATTATTGACCGCCTCAGTTTACGGGCTACTTATGGCAAAAATGGTAATACTGAAAAGTCTTCCTCTACTAAGCCTTTAGTGAGTGTAAGCACATCGCCCAGTACAACTACTGGGACTATAATAGCAACTATTGCTGATAATGGCAACCCCTTCTTGAAATGGGAAAGAACGACCACCACAAATATAGGTGTGGACTATTCCTTATTAAAGAATAAAATTTTTGGTAAAGTTGACTGGTACAAAAGGCTGGGGCAAGATATAACAGGCTTGGTACAATTGCCAGCAGTCACGGGTACTACCAGCCAGCGATTCAATAATGCAGAAATTTCTAACACAGGAATTGAAATAGAGTTAGGGGCAAATTTAAATATAGGTAAGCACTTCAATTACAGACCAATGATTACCTATGCCTACAATAAGAATGAGATCAGAAAATTATTCTTTCCCAACATCACTGCATCAACTATGATCAATGGAACTTTTGTACAAGGAAGGCCGGTATCTTCTTTGTACTCTTATACCTACCTCGGAATGACGGATAGTGTACCTTATATAGCCGGTCCAAAGGGAGTACCTGTATCAATGAATACAACCGGTGTTTTATCTCTGCTGGGCAAAGATTTTTTAAATTATGAAGGTACTGGCACACCACCACATACCTTAGGGTTTGTTAATAATATAAGCTATCGGAATTTTAGTTTATTTATGGTCTTTATCGGAAAATTTGGAGGTGTTTACCGTAACCCCGCATTTTTACCGGTTGGGGTTGGTTCCAATAAAATATTTGTTAACCGAACTGTTGAAGATGTATTAAATGGAAGCACAGCAGTGCCACAATTTCCCAAATACCAGGAACCCAATTTTTATTTGTGGGACAGGTATATACCATTCCTGGATGGACTGGTAGAAAGTTCTTCTTACCTCGAGTT
>JAYUBR010001004.1:0-4031 GCA_043740775.1 Ferruginibacter sp.
TACTATAAATCATTGATAAAGGCAATGGTAAAGCAGGTTTCAGGGTTTAAATCCAATTTAATATTTGCCCTGTTTTAATGTAAAAATTGCTTGCAGAAACAAGTATGTCAATCTGGCACATTTACCTGGTAAATGCTTATTTTTGCACCCTAAATTTACTGATGGACACTTTGATAAATACCAATACAAAAGCGCACGACGAAAAAAGGCAGGGCGAAGCCTTTGCTCCTTTTGTGGCGGATACCAACGAATACAGAAAATTATTTTATATAGAAAGCTATGGCTGTGCAATGAATTTTGCGGATAGTGAAGTGGTTGCTTCTATTTTGCAAAAGCATGGTTATGGAGCAACGTTAAATTTTGAATCCGCAGACCTCATTTTTGTAAATACCTGTTCCATCCGTGAAAAGGCAGAAGCAACGGTAAGTAAAAGACTGACAGAATTCCGTCGGTTAAAAAAATCCAATCCTGGTTTACTGGTGGGTGTACTGGGATGTATGGCCGAACGGCTGAAAGAAAAATTTATTGAACAGGAAAAGCTGGTTGACCTGGTGGTTGGTCCGGATGCCTACCGTAGTTTACCCGGGTTAATTGAAGAAGCAGAAACGGGTCAAAAAGCAGTTAATGTTTTACTAAGCCGGGATGAAACCTATGCTGATATTGCTCCTGTACGTTTAAACAGTAATGGTGTAAATGCTTTTGTAAGCATCATGCGGGGATGCAATAACATGTGTTCTTTTTGCGTGGTACCCTTTACAAGGGGCAGGGAAAGAAGCCGTGATGCGGATTCTATCATCAGAGAATGCACCACTTTATTTGAAGATGGTTACAGGGAAGTAACCTTACTGGGACAAAATGTTGACAGCTATCATTGGGTAACTTCACAAAATTTCACTCAAAATGGAGGTTATGAAAAGCCGGTAAATTTTGCAAACCTGCTGCAAAAAGTTGCCTTGATTTCTCCCTTGCTTCGTGTTCGTTTTTCCACTTCTCATCCTAAAGATATTACGGATGAAGTGTTGTTTACAATAGCAAAATATGATAACATCTGCAACTACATACACTTGCCTGTGCAAAGTGGCAGCAGCAGGATACTACAACTGATGAACAGAACTTATACCAGGGAATGGTATATCGCCAAAGTAAACCGCATCAGAGAAATATTACCCGATGCAGGTTTATCAACCGATATGATCACCGGGTTTTGTACAGAAACAGAAGAAGATCACCAGCAATCGCTGAGCCTGATGGAGTATTGTAAGTATGACCTGGCTTATATGTATTTTTACAGCCAGCGCACCGGAACCCTTGCTGCCCGAAGGTTTGAAGATGATGTTCCAGAAGATATCAAAAAAAGAAGGTTGCAGGAAATGGTAGACCTGCATCGCAGAAATACACTACAGAGTATGCAGCGGGATGTGGGCAAAATATGCAAGGTTTTGGTAGAAGGGTTTTCCAAAAAAACGCCCGATGAATTACAGGGAAGAAATGACCAGAACAAAGTGGTTGTTTTTCCAAAACAACAGTTTAAAAAAGGCGAGTATATTTTTATAAAAATTACTGCCTGTACAGCGGGCACGTTAATTGGTACTGCGGTTGATGTGTAAAAGATATTATTGAGTGAGAAAATATGAAATCATTTTTTTAGAAAAAATATGCTCCTGTTACAAAAAAAAATTGAAACAACTTTATAAATTATTCCCGCTTTGCGGATACAAAATGCAGTTGCATTTATTTTAATTATGGAATTACAATCAATTAAAAACCGTTTTGCAATTATTGGCAACTCCCCTGCCCTTAACCATGCTTTAAATATAGCGGCACAGGTTGCCAATACTGATCTCAGTGTTTTAATAAATGGAGAGAGCGGTGTTGGTAAAGAGGTGTTCTCCCAAATCATTCATGCATTGAGTGCCAGGAAACACAATCCGTTTATAGCAGTTAACTGTGGTGCCATTCCTGAAGGCACTATCGACAGCGAATTATTTGGCCACGAAAAAGGTTCATTTACCGGTGCGGTTGATAGCCGTAAAGGTTACTTTGAAACAGTGAATGGAGGCACTATTTTTTTGGATGAAATTGGTGAGTTGCCATTGGGCACGCAGGCTAGGTTATTACGTGTGCTGGAAGCTGGTGAATACATACGGGTAGGCAGCAGCAAAGTACAAAAAACAGATGTAAGGGTAATTGCAGCAACCAATAAAGAACTGATTGAGTTTACACAAACAGGCAGGTTTAGGGAAGATTTGTATTATCGTTTAAATACAGTACCCATAAGGGTTCCATCGTTAAGGGACCGAAAAGAGGATATACCGTTATTGTTCAGAAAATTTGCGGCGGATTTTTCTGACAGGTATAAGGGAGCGCCAATTCAGTTAGAAGAAGATGCAAAGAATTTATTGATGAATTATCCATGGCCGGGCAATGTAAGGGAGCTGAAAAATATTGCCGAACAGATATCCGTACTGTCTAAAGAAAAAAACGTTTCTGCCAAAGAATTACAAAGTTTTTTACCAGATCATAATTACAATCGTTTACCTGTTTTAGTAGGGGGCAAATCAGCAGTGAGCCAGCAGGAATTTGCAAATGAAAGAGAAATATTATACAAATTATTTTTCGACATGAAAAAAGATGTGAATGAACTTAAAAAAATGTTTTTCGATCTTTTGCATAATCCGGGTTTAACATCGCACATGCCTATGTATAATAATAATGATGGTTCGTTGCCGGATATAAAAAATAATGTTGCACAAAATAATTATTCCTCTTCCAGCCTGCCCGTTTTTATCAACCAGAATGGCAATGAAATTCATCAGCATGAACAGATAGAAGAATCGCTGAGTATTATGGATAAAGAAAAAGAACTGATCATAAAAGCATTAAAAAAACACAAGGGAAAACGAAAGGATGCCTCTTCCGACCTCGGTATCAGCGAAAGAACGCTGTACCGGAAATTGAAAGAATATGATATTGAAGAGTAATAATTAAAGCTCTTTTTTACTACAACATCCAGCTTTAAAAGACTGGAAAACCCTGCTGACTTTTAACAATTATACATAAACAAAAACAGGTTAATTTGCAACATGATGCAAGCTTCATTTTTTAATAAAAAACTAAAGCAAATCAATTGGGTTAAACGTATTGGTTTGATGATAACCTGTTTTTTTGCAGTAACGGTTTTTAGTTTCAATACCTGTAAATATTCGTTTAAGGATACCTCTCCTATTCCGCCTGAAATAAAAACCTTTCGGGTAAATTATCTTGAAAACAAAGCCAGGTACATCAATACACAATTAAGCCCGCAATTAACTGAAAAATTAAAAGATAAAATACGCGGCAATACAAGGCTGCGCCAGGTAAACGAAGACAGTGCACATTACGACATCAGTGGCTATGTATCTGATTATACGGTAAGCACCAGTGGCATTTCCGGCAATAATGCCAGTAGCAACAGGTTGTCAGTTTCTTTTCACCTTATCTTTAAAAATAATTTAGATATTTCTAAAAATTTTGAAACCGATATATCCACCAACTATGATTTCAGTGCATCTCAAAACCTTTCACAGGCCGAGTCTACACTAACACCCGATATTATTAAAAATACCATTGACGGCATCTTTAATAAAATTTTTTCCAACTGGTAAACGCCGGTTCATAATAATGTTTATTTAAAACCTGTTGTAAAATATGCGCAATACCGATCTCCTTTTTAAATCTTTATTTAAAAGAAACTTTCGTTCAGTTGACACAAAAGCTTTTCTTACTGCGCTTACAAAAAAGCATCCTTATTTTACTGCGGCTCAGTTTTATTTATTAAAACAAACCGAAACTACAGGCCAGGATTTTACCAGTCAGGCTGCTAAAACATCCCTTCTTTTCAACAATCCTTTCTGGCTGAATTTTCAGTTGAATCAATTGGATACAATCATAGCTGAGACAGAAGAAATTATAGAAAAGAACGAAAATAATTTTGATGGGGAAAGAGAAGAACTGGAAATATTACAACCATCAGCGGACGCAAGTAAAATCGC
>JAYUBR010001005.1:0-4027 GCA_043740775.1 Ferruginibacter sp.
GGGCCATAGAATCAGCACATCGGACAGTTGTGCAAAAACGGATGAAATTATCGGGACAGAGGTGGACGAATGAAGGGGCTCAAAATTTGCTGAACCTTAAAATAATAAAAATGAATAACCAATGGAGCAAAATTATTCAGCTAATCAAAACTAATTTTAAGACCGCAGCTTAATATGCGACATTTTGGAATGCACCCCTGCAAAACCATGTAGAGTATATTAATTTCTATCTGCCAATTGAGGAATTACTGGACTATCTGCGGTTAGCAGACGTTTGTGTGTTTACTTCCATAGATGCAGACAATACAGTAAATAGTATCTGGAATCTCGCCCTTGAAAATGGCTGCCGGCTTATATCTGCAAATACAAGTAACACTGCCGGTGCAGCGAAAAGCAATGTTCAGAAAATGATTGATTTCGAAGATGCGGAGCAATTATCAGATGCAGTAATTAATTTATTACCAGAACAAAATTTCAGTACTAAAACAGCAGACGTTAATACATCTGTTGAATTAGAAAATGCCCCTCGTGCTTATGTAGTACTGATTGAAGATATTGTGTATGGCATTATTTAATTTGTTCTTCAAATAAGTTTATTATGTAAAATCATATACCCTGTGCGAATGGGGAATAAAAATATCAGTGAAAAATGTTTTCACTTTGTCTTTTACAGAATTAACGGAGATTGGTTTATTTTCAAAATATTCAGCATGCAGGATTTTAAATTTTATTAAAACAATATCGGTGCCGGATGAGTTTTCACTGCCTGTTGATGTTTCATTGCCATTATATCCTTCTTCTACAATAGATGCTTTTCCATTAAGCCTTAAACGGCAATCCAGTCCTTTCTGATAATAATCTAAGTAAGCAAAAAAATGCTTTTCTAAATATTGCGCATATCCCCCGTTGCAGGAAGTGAAAAACCAGATATTGCCATCACTATCGGTTTTAATAGTTGAGATAATATTATTTGGCAATGGAAGTTCTGTATTCATTTCTGCCCTGAACATGGCAAATTTTATTTCCTGAATTTTATTTTGTAAAAAAAGAAGCGTATCATCTTTTGCCATAAGAAATTAATTTATTATAAAGTATTCAAATGATGTACCACAACAATACGCATGCTTATTGCAGATTAAGGAATGTGTTTGTAGAAAATTTTCCTCGCAATGATTTGAGGCGGGGAAGTTTTTTTATCAGAAATTATTAAAGTATGCAATAAAAAAACAGGCACAAAACTTTCTATTGAAAAGAAATTTATAAAAATATGAAAACTATGGAAGCTATTGAGAAAGAAGTTTTAAAAATATCCAAAAGAAAAATCAGGAGTATTATTGGCGACCCCGCAAAAACAGCAGAAGCCATTAATCTTATTTATGTGCACGACACACAGCCCGGCATAAAGCGGATAAAAAAAGGAAATAATTTTGACTATGTTGCCGCTGAAACTAAAAGGATAACAGACGAATTGAATTTGCAAAGAATCAGGAGCCTGGTGATACCACCCGCCTGGGAAAATGTTTGGATTTGTGAACTGGAAAACGGACATCTGCAGGCAACAGGCACCGACGTAAAAAGCAGGAAGCAATACAAATATCACGTGCTGTGGAATTCGTTGCGCAACCATACAAAATATTATCGTTTGTTCCAATTCGGGAAAGTATTACCGGCTATCAGGTTGCAGATAGAAAGAGATTTATCATCACCCGGACTGCCCGTTGAAAAAGTGTTGGCATTGGTTGTTAATTTAATAGAAAGAACCAACATAAGAGTTGGTAACAGCAACTATGAAAAGTTATACGGTTCGTTTGGATTAACTACTTTAAAAAACAAACATGTAAACATCAGCGGTAGTGAACTAAAGTTTTCTTTTAGGGGCAAAAAAGGTGTTCATCATAATATAAGTTTATGTAGTAAAAAATTATCCGCTCTTGTAAAAAGATGCCGGGATATTCCCGGTAAAGAATTGTTTCAATATTATACCACTGATGGCGACCGCAGATCTGTAGATTCGGGTATGGTGAATGACTATATAAAAAAGTTAAGTGGCGGCGATTTTACGGCGAAAGATTTTAGAACCTGGTCCGGAACCCTGCATGCTTTTTTGGCGTTTAAGGAACTTGGTTTTTTTGATACCGCCACCGAAGCAAAAAAGAAAATTGCAGAAGCACTGGACAGGGTATCTGCGCAGTTGGGCAATACGCGGACTGTTTGTAAAAAATATTATGTACACCCGGTTATTTTATCACTGTATGAAAATAAATCGCTGGAAAAATATTTGCAGCAACTGAATAGCATAGAGGTGGACGACAATAAAACAGGCCTTACTGCGGAAGAGCAAATTGTAATGAAAATTTTAGAATCAAACTGAGTTGTTGATTAACAACAATTGTGTACCATTTAAATTTTAAACTATGCGACCTATATGGACGGGGGCCATTGGATTTGGACTCGTAAACATTCCTGTAAAATTATTTAGTGCAACGCAAGGCAGCGAACTTGATCTGGACATGCTGGATAAAAAGGATTTGTCTAATATTCGTTTTATGCGGGTGAATGAAAAAACTGGTAAGGAAGTACCATGGGCAAATATTGTAAAAGGCTACATGCTCAACAACAAATACGTGGTGCTGGATGATACCGATTTTGCTTCGGCCAATGCAGTAAAAACCAAACTGATTGAAATAAGTGATTTTGTAAAAGAGGCAGAAATTAACAGCATCTATTATGAAACACCCTATTATCTTGTACCCGAAAAATCGGGTGTAAGAGCGTATGCTTTATTAAAGCAGGCATTACTGAAAACAGGCAAAGCGGGTGTGGCAACTTTTGTGATGCGCAATAAGGAACATCTTGCAATTTTAAGGGCAACAGAAGATATAATGATACTGAACCAATTGCGTTTTTCAGAAGAGATACGGGATACAAAAGACCTTGAATTGGCTGCTTCGGCAGTAAAGCCCGGCGAACTTAAAATGGCCATTTTGCTCATTAACCAGTTATCGGGAAAGTTTAATATAGCATCTTACAAAGACAATTATACGCAGCAATTATTGAAACTGATAAAGGCTAAAGCAAAAGGTAACAAACCTGCAGCTACACATTTAAAGGTGGTGCATAGTAAGGCCAAAGACCTGATGGCCCAGTTAAAAGCAAGCCTGTCTGCAAAAACAAAAAAAGCCTCCTGATATGAGCCTGGCAAAATATACAGAAAAAAGAAATTTCAACAAATCACCTGAGCCCGGAGCGAAGCTTAACAAAAGCAGCAAGCAATTATCTTTTGTTGTACAACGGCACAAAGCGTCGCACCTGCATTATGATTTCAGGTTAGAGGTGGAGGGTGTTTTAAAAAGCTGGGCTGTGCCAAAAGGACCATCAATGAACCCGGCAGATAAACGGCTGGCCATGATGGTAGAAGATCATCCTTATGCTTACAAAGATTTTAAAGGGGTAATTCTTGAAGGCTATGGAGCAGGCATTATAGAAATATGGGATAAAGGAACCTATACCACTATTGAAAATGAATCAGGGCCATTGGCCGAAAAAAAACTTCTGGCGGGCCTTAAAGCAGGCAGCCTGAAAATTACTTTGCATGGTAAAAAATTAAAGGGCGAATTTGCATTGGTAAAATTAAAAGGTAAACAGGAAAACGCCTGGCTGCTAATAAAGCACAACGATCAATATGCAGTGGCTGAATACGATAGCGAAAAGGAAACACCGGCATCTTCACCCATCAATAAATGGTTAGCTGAAAACAGGCAGCCCGAAAAAAAAAAGCCCGTCAAATAAATAATACCGGCAGAAGAAAACTTTCTCATTTTATAGCACCCATGCTGGCAAAAGAAACTGATGCACCATTTGATGATAAAAATTGGTTGTTTGAAATTAAGTGGGATGGTTACCGGGCTATTGCCGAAATAAAAAACGGTACTGTAGAATTGTATAGCCGTAACGGCATTAGCTTTAACAACGCTTACCCCGTGGTGTACAACGAACTTAAAAAATTAAAGCACGATGTGGTGCTGGA
>JAYUBR010001006.1:0-4026 GCA_043740775.1 Ferruginibacter sp.
GGTGCATACTTAGTTGACCCAATAATTACAATATTATTTTCAGATTTTGATAAGAGTGAGACTTTAAATTTAACTGAAAAATGGTTTGAGAAAATGAAAGTTAAGTATAATGAAGATCTGGAAGTTTCAAGTGAAGCTATTATTTCCGTTGAACAACTTATTTCAATATGCAAAAAAGCTGAAAGTCTTAACCTTGACCTCGTACATATTTGGCATCTGTAAAATAAAAGTACCAGAGTTTTTGCAACCTGCACTTGTAAAGCGCATGTTGCAAAAAACCGTGGTACAAAATAAATTAGTCTGATTTATTATTTCTCAATCAACCTCATAACATAACTATAAGCATATTTTTTATCCAGCATCCTGTATTGCTGATGTGGTAAGGCTCCCCAACTGTTATCACCACCTACACCTCTTTGTTTCAGATCAATGCTCAGGTACACTTCGCTTCTTGGTTTTATATCTATCCAATGCTGTTGCTTTTTGGTTAGGCCTGGGTCAAGGTCTTCTGATTTATTATTGGTGGCACTAAAACAAATTGGCTGAACACCTTCAATCTGTAAACCCTTCCCTTCTTTATTGGTAAGCGTCAGCCAGCGAATATCTGTTTTATAACCACTTTCCTGCGGACGTATGTAATTGGTGGTAGCCTGGTTTGCAACTTCATCTTTATACAACCCTACAAAAGAAGCCGTGTTTCTGTCTGTAGCATTTTCCCATGGGCCACGGCCATAATAGGCAAGGTTATTTACCTGCGCAGGCAGTTGCATACGCATGCCAAAGCGGGGCAACTCGGGCAGGTTTCTACCGGTCATATCGATAGAAGCTATAATCTTTATGGAGCCATCATTTTGTATAAAATATTCTACCGTGTAAGGAACATTGATACCTGTTAAATCATATTCTACTTTGATAGATAAGCCCGCTGCCGTTTGTTCGCCAACCGTAAAATTTTTCTTTTGCATATTGCTGTGTGCATTGCGCCATATGCCCAATGCTTCCGGCATGTTGTTGCCAAAATCGTTGTCACTGGGGGCACGCCAAAAATAAGGCTCCGGAAACTGGTTGATCAGCGAAGCATCATTGCTGATTGCATAGCGGCTGATTCGACCCATATTTAAATTAAACTCTCCCGAAATTTTACCAGCCGAAAACTTGATGCTGCTGCTGTTTTTTGTAACCTGCAACTGGCTTTCTTTATTTAAAGTTGCAGCAAAATAATCCCCTGCTGTTTTAAATTGTTCCCTTGCAATTTCATGCCCGGCGGGCAACAGCGGTGTAGCCGTCTTAATAAATGCATACAAGTTCACATAAAATTCAGTACCCTCCGACGATTTAAACTGAGGTATGTTTAACGCAATATCTTTTTGCTGATGTGGTGCCAGCTTTACTGAAAAAGTATCTTCTTTTACCAGTTCTCCATTGCGCATCAACTGCCATTTAAAACTGTACTGATCCAGGTTGGTAAAATCAAACAAATTCATCACAGTGATCAATCCTTTCGATGCATCTTTTGCTTTAAACAAAATATTCTGGTAAACTTTTTTTACTTCGTTCAAACCAGGATGTATGCTTCTGTCGCTTGCCACTAACCCATTGGTACAAAAGTTTTCATCGTTCTGTAATGCATAGCCGCCAAGGTCGCCACCGTAAGCCCACCAGGTTCTTCCATCGGGTGTGGTTCTTTTCATCCCCTGGTCAACCCAATCCCAGATAAAACCTCCCTGTAATTTTTTATCACTCATTATCACATCCCAATATTCCTGAAAATTACCATTGCTATTGCCCATGGCATGCGAATATTCGCACATAATAAAGGGACGTTTTTTATCCGATGCAGCATAAGCTTTCATGTAATTCATACCCGGATACATCGGGCAAACAATGTCTGTATTTTCTTCCTCACCTGCCGATTCAAATTGTACATAACGGCTGTTATCCCGTTGCTTTATCCATTTATAGGCATCATGAAAAACAGGGCCATTGCCATTCTCATTTCCAAGCGACCATAAAATTATGGATGGATGATTTTTATCCCTCTCCACCAGGCAATGAATGCGGTTAAGGAAAGATGGCGCCCACAAAGGATTATAAGCAATATGTTTGGCGGTATCGTACCAGCCCTGTCCGCCTGCACCCATTCCATGGGTTTCTATATTTGCTTCATCTACCAGGTACATACCATATTCATCGCATAGTTTATACCACTCCGGATCATTGGGATAATGACTTGTTCTCACTGCATTGATATTGTACTGTTTCATCAGTTGAATATCTTTAACCATCCCTGCCTTGCTGATAACATGTCCTTCAACCTCATCATGCTCATGGCGGTTAACACCGTGCACATACGTGGCCACCCCATTTACAAAAAGCTGCGCATTTTTTATCTCTACTTTTCTAAACCCAATTTTAGAACCTGTTACGCCCAACACATTGCCGGCAGCATCTTTCCAGGTAATGATACAATCATACAGGTAAGGAAATTCGCCACTCCATTTCAATGGATTTTTTACAGTGCCATTAATAGTAATTGTTTGTATGGAATCGCTGCCCAAAGTAAATTTTTGTTGTTTACTAAAAACCGGTTTGCCATTTTTATCCTGCACTTCAACCAATACAGAACCTGCTTTAATGGTATTGCCTGTAAACTGACGCAGGTCAACCGCGGCGCTAAAAAGCCCGTTGGTATAGCCTGCATCCAGGTCGCCTTTTATAAAAAAATCCCATACACTTAACTTAGGCATTGCATATAAAAATACATCCCGTTCAATACCGCTAATGCGCCAGAAATCCTGGTCTTCCATGTAGCTGCCATCATGCCAGCGAAACACCTGAACGGCCAATACATTATTGCCTTTTACAAGGTATGGGCTGATATTAAATTCTGCAGGCGATTTGGAATTTTTAGTGATGCCCACCTTATGCCCGTTTACATATACAAACGCACAACCGGTAATAGAACCAAAATGCAGCAGGATATCTTTACCTGTCCAGGTATCGGGAACATTAAATTGTTTTCTGTAAGTACCTACCGGATTATTGTCGCCAATAAAAGGAGGATTTTTTGGGTACGGGTAAACAATGTTAGTATAAATAGGAATGCCAAAACCCTTCACTTCCCAGTTAGACGGAACAGGCAGATCATTCCATTTCGAATCATCCAGTGCAGTTTCAAAAAAATTTATTGGCCTGCTGGCATACTTGTCTGTGTAAACAAATTTCCAGGTGCCATTGAGTGATTGATAAAAAGGAGAACGGCTGTAATCGTCTTTTTTTACATCCGCTGCATTGGTAAAAATCATGGCAGTGGCATGAGGTTTTTCTTTGCCTTGAGACACAAGGGCAGGATTTTCCCAGTCGTTTAGTTGCTGGGCATAGCATACATTAAAAACTAAAAAGGCAAGCAATAAAATCGGCTTCATGTGTTTGTTGTTTGGGTTAATGGTTTAAAAGTAAAAATAACGTTATAAAAGGAACGAAGCTATAAAAAATTACTTGCTGTATAAAAATGTATTACCGGCAACTGACATAATTTGACCTGATGCCGGAGCAGAATAAAAACAGTGCAAATTGGTACAATAATTCATTTTAACTCCTCAATAATCAACTTTAACTTTATCACCCCAGCCTGAAGTCACCTGTTTTTTTTGAAAAGATACCCCGGTTAAAACAGTTGGGCAATAATGATTGTGCTTCTTTAATTTTGCAACAATACCAGCCTCAGAAAGCTTATACAAAGAAGCCACGTTATACTTACGGTGAGGCATTTTACAAGTACATTGGAAATCTATTTAATGAAAGGCTCATACACCATGAAGTTAAGATGAAGATATCCATTGTACTGCTTTTACAAAACAGATAAAAAAAAGCAAATCATGTTATTAACTGATTACAATAAAAAAAATATTCGCTCATTGATGGCTGGTGCAGTCGGGATGCTGTGCACAATTCAAGCAGTTTATTCGCAATCCTCACCAAAAGTATCACCTGATTCAGCAAAACAAATTGTTAACGACAGCCTGC
>JAYUBR010001007.1:0-1125 GCA_043740775.1 Ferruginibacter sp.
ATATAACCTGGATGTGCCATCTTCATAGCCTTTTAAAATATCCGGAAAAATTACGTTGGCCTCATTTAAAATATAGACGGGCTCCCAGCACTATTGCAAAACCGGTAAAATATTTCACCAATAACAGTTTTAGCCTGTTGTTTTTAATCATTTTTTTCTATAGGAGTTTATTGATTAATTTAAGAGTGTAAATTTAACGTGACGGGTTAATTAATATCGCTTCTACCTGTTAAAAAAAACTTGATACAACTTTTTAACACGCGTTTTAATTTATTATTTAAAATCTGTAGTGTTATTAGTTTTATGCACTTTTGCAGCCTATTACGCAATTGTGGCAAAAAGAAAAAAGCAAAACCCGGCAAAAAAAATATTGATTATCTTACTGGTGCTGTCCGCCCTGGTAGCAGTAGTTTATTACAGCTTTTATTTTTTTAACAAACCGCTTTTTGTGCGCTATCCGGGCTTTGGCATTGATATCCCGGTAAACTATACCATTCATGGAATTGATGTAAGCCGTCATCAATCTGTTATTAACTGGGATGATGTAAAAACCATGCAGATAAAGGATATTAAAATTGGTTTTGGATTTATTAAAGCCACAGAGGGAGTACAAAATGTAGATGATCAGTTTGAAGAAAACTGGTCGGAAGCTAAAAAAGCAGCAATAGCCAGGGGTGCATACCATTTTTTTGTACCTTCCAAAAGCGGCAAACTACAGGCGCAGAATTTTATTGAAACAGTAACACTGAAACCCGGCGATCTGCCGCCGGTATTGGATGTAGAATATATCAGCAGCACCCCTATTGACAAACTGCAACAAGGAGTAACCGATTGGCTGGTAATGGTAGAAGCACATTATCATGTAAAGCCCATCATTTATACCAATGCATTTTTCTACAAAAATTATTTAGGAAAAAAGTTTGATCAATACCCTTTATGGGTGGCACATTACCTGGTAAAAGATAAACCAAATATTGACCGGGAGTGGATTTTTTGGCAACACAATGAAACCGGGCAGGTAAATGGAATTAATGCCTATGTTGATTTTAATGTTTTTAACGGAGACAGTGCTGCCTTTAAAAAGTTACTGATAAAATAGCTGTACAAACGCTAACTTTAAAGAAG
>JAYUBR010001008.1:0-12732 GCA_043740775.1 Ferruginibacter sp.
CGGTGAAACCACTTTTGCAAAGCAAACCGCCTCGCCGGTATTGGGGAATTTAAACTCGGGCATGCAGTTGTACAGGTTAAAATATCAGCAGCCTGAAACCTTTGCGCATATTGCAGTTGCATTGCATTTACCACAATACATCAGTTATATTCTTACCCGTAAAACATACACAGATATTACCAGCATCGGATGCCATACCAATCTTTTCGATTTTAACAACCATCAATATCACCCATGGGTTAAACAGGAAGGCCTGGATACAAAATTTGCGGCTATTCTCCCCTGTGATTCTATCGCCGGTTATGTAAATGAAACCATTCCGGCAGGTGCCGGTCTGCACGACAGTTCTGCCGCATTGATACCATATCTCGCAGCATTTCAGGAACCATTTATTTTATTATCCACCGGTACCTGGTGCATTAGTTTAAATGCTTTTAATGATGAACCACTAAGCGAAGAAGAACTGCACCAGGACTGCTTGTGTTATCTTACCTACCAGGGCAAAATGGTAAAGGCAAGCAGGTTGTTTGCAGGCTACGAACATGAACAGCAGGCAAAAAAACTGGCAGAACATTTTAATCAACCGCTAAATCATTTTTCAACTGTTCAATACAATCCTTCCTTTATTAAAAATGAAACAACACAATCTATTGTTGCAACCAATGCCGCAATGGTTGCGGCTTCCCGTTTTGGCGAAAGAGATTTGAATGATTTTGGATCTTATGAAGCAGCTTATCACCAGTTTCTTTTTGACCTGATACAACAACAGGTACAATCGACCAGGCTTGTGCTACAGAATACAGTAAATCGAATTTTTGTAGACGGTGGTTTTAGCAAAAATGCAGTGTATATGCACCTGCTGGCAAATGCATTTCCGCACATGGAAATCTTTGCAGCATCGGTTGCGCAAGCTTCTTCACTCGGCGCCGCCCTTGTAATGCATGCACACTGGAATAACAAACCATTGCCATCTGACATTATTGAACTAAAATTGTATACCCATTCAACCAATGTTTTTTTATGAAAGCAGGTCTGTTTATTCCTTGTTATGTTGACCAGTTTTACCCACAGGTAGCCATTGCAACATTGCAGTTGCTGGAAAAACTGGGCGTGGAAGTTGTGTATCCGCCCAACCAAACCTGCTGCGGACAACCCATGGCAAACTCCGGCTTTCAGCATCTTACCAAAGGTTGCGATGAACTGTTTGTAAAAAACTTTGCAAACCTCGATTACATCGTTTGTCCCTCGGGAAGTTGTACGCTCCACATCAAAGAGCATTTGCACGATGACCAGCACGAAGCAACGGCAACAGCTATTCGCAGTAACATATATGAGCTCACCGAATTTATTACCGATGTATTGAAAGTAGAAAAACTCAATGCCAGTTTTCCGCATAAAGTAAGCATGCATCAGAGTTGTCATGGCCAGCGGGGATTAAAAATTTCGCAGATGAGTGAGCTGGTAGCAGCGCCTTTTTCAAAGCCCGGTAAGCTGTTGCAAATGGTAAAAGGTATTGAGCTCGTTGAATTGAGCAGGCCGGATGAATGCTGTGGTTTCGGCGGAACCTTTTGTGTGTTTGAAGAAGCGGTGAGTGTAAAGATGGGCAAAGACAGGGTAGCAGATCATATCGATCACGGAGCAGAATTTATCACCTCAGCTGACATGAGTTGCCTGATGCACATGGAAGGCATTTTAAAAAGACAAAAAAGCAAGGTGCAGGTGAAACATATTGCGGCGATATTAAACGCTTCTGTTTAGTTATGAGTTGTGAATGATGAATTACATTGAAGCGTTTATTTTTGTCCGGGCTAAGAAGCAATGTGGTACTGCATTGGCGTCGCACCCTTGTACATTTTTTGTTTATTGAACTTTTATCAAAGCGATAAGTTGTGCCCGGATTTCTAAGTTGCCCTGGCATTTATGAATTGCCCTGGCATTTATGCCAGGGAAGAATTAAATAAAAAATACAAATGCAACACAACAATAAAGATCATGCAACCCTGGCAGCTACATTCAATGTGGATGAACCAAGAGTTGACTGGCATGATGAAACACTATGGTTTGTAAGGCAGAAAAGAGATAAAGCCGTGCATGTTTTGCCTGAGTGGGAAGTGCTAAGAGAAACGGCTTCACAAATTAAAAACAATGTGCTTTCTAACCTGCATCAATACCTGCTGCAGTTTGAAAAAAATGCACAACAAAATGGCATCACGGTACATTGGGCGGCAGATGACAAAGAACACAACCAGATCGTACATTCCATCCTACAGCAAAATCAAATCAACAGGATCGTAAAAAGCAAGTCCATGTTGACAGAAGAATGTCACCTGAATAATTATTTAAAATCTGCCGGCGTGGATGTGGTGGACACCGATCTGGGCGAGCGCATTGTGCAACTGGCCGACGAAGCCCCCAGCCATATTGTGCTGCCCTGCATTCATTGGAAAAAAGAAGAAATAGGAGAGTTGTTTCACCAATACCTCGGCACACCCAAAGGCAATGCCGATCCACAGTTTTTAACCGGTGCGGCAAGAGAACATTTAAGAGAGAAATTTTTAACCCGTCGGGCAGCCATCACTGGTGTAAATTTTGCCGTGGCAGAAACGGGAGAGTTTGTTGTATGCACCAATGAAGGCAACGCGGATATGGGCGCTCACCTGGCCGATGTACACATTGCCTGCATGGGAATAGAAAAAATTATTCCGTTGCAAAAACATCTCGGCGTATTTCTTCGGATACTTACAAGAAGTGCTACCGGACAACCCATCACTACTTATAGCAGTCATTTTAAAAATCCACGCAAAGGCCAAACGTTGCACATTGTAATTGTCGATAATGGCCGAAGCCGGCAACTCGGCCGGGAAGATTTTCGCAATTCTTTAAAGTGTATTCGCTGTGCGGCCTGCTTCAATACCTGCCCTGTATACAGGCGTAGTGGCGGCCATAGTTATCATACGGCTATCGCCGGGCCCATCGGTTCCATACTGGCACCCAACCTGGATATGAAGCAGTATGCAGATTTGCCATTTGCTTCTACCTTGTGCGGAAGCTGTAGTAATGTATGCCCTGTAAAAATTGATATTCACCAGCAGTTATACAAGTGGCGGCAGGTGTTGGTGCAGGATGGCTATGCACCCACCGCAAAAAAAGTGGCAATGAAGGGAATGGCTGTAACACTGTCCAGTCCGGGCTTTTACCGGTTGGCTGGTAAAATGGGCCGCTGGGTGATCAAACACTTTCCATTTATGGTGAACAACAAATTAAATGCGTGGTACAAACAAAGAGACATGCCGGCACCTCCGGCGGAATCTTTTGGAGAATGGTATAAAAAGAACAGGAAAGCATAAAGTAAAAATGCAATTTTAAATTACAGAATGGAAACTACACAAACCAATGGTGCAAACAATGGCACCCCTTCAGGGGATGGGAGTGTCAGCCGTGAAAAAATATTAGCGACTATAAAAAACAACCAGCCTGCATTGCTGCAATTACCGGAGGTAGAAAATTTTGTACAACCATTTACAGATGTTGTTGAAAAATATAAAACTGTATTGAAGTCGATTGGAGGGAATGTACACGAAGTAAAAAACATAACCGACATTATTGAGATATTGAAAGCACAATTTAAAGATGCCAACAGAATTATTTCGGTGCTGCCGGAGCTTTCGCCCTACGCAACATTTTATCAACGGGGCGATGATCCGCACCTACTCAATGATGTGGATGTTGCCATTATTCCAGCCCATTTTGGTGTGGCAGAAAACGGCTCGGTTTGGGTAACAGAAGTCATCCTGCAGGAAAGGGTATTGCCCTTTATTTGTCAGCACCTGGTAGCCATTATTGATAGAGAAAATATTGTAGCCACCATGCACGAAGCTTATGATCAAGTAGCTGGAACAACTTATGGTTTTGGAACCTTTATTGCCGGTCCTTCAAAAACGGCAGATATAGAACAGTCGCTGGTTTTAGGTGCCCACGGGCCAAAGACTATGACGGTATTTATTTTGGGCAGGCGGGAGTAATATTGAGTGCTGCTACAGGTTTTGCAGACAAATATGGCGTGCAGAATATTTTAATTGCACATATTTTTTTAATGCCTGCAGATTAGTAACATCAGAGTAAAGGAATACCATTGCACTTATGCTACGCTTCATTCCTCAGGGAAGGTTCTACTGCCTTTACAACTAATGAAAGGCCGCAATAGCAGCTGGTTTATAAGTGATGAAATCAAATAGCGAAAATAAAAAGAGGTTGCTTATGGCAACCTCTTTTGAAATACAGACCCTTATAATTTACTGTGGATTTGTAATAGTGTTCTTTTGAAGTGTTACCGCAGTTTGTGCCAGCAACCTTCCGTTTATTGTTGCACCGGTCGTCAGGTTAATACCGGTCTGGCTCAATATAATTCCTTCAAAATGGCTGGTCGTTCCCAGGGAAACTGCACCGGCTGTCTGCCAGAAAATATTTTTTGCCAATGCTCCGCCTGTAAGGGTAATGTTCACTGCAGAACTCATAGTAAGTGTTCCGGCAACCTGAAAAATCCAGACATCAGTTGAGCAACCTGAAATAGTTATATCGGTTGGGATGATCAATGCACTTGTCCATTTATACAATCCGGGAGTAAGTGTTTTACCACCAATATCTCCTGCCCCCAGATTCATGAAATCGGGATTAGAACGTCCGGCTGCATCAGTATATGCAGTTTGCATATCACCTACAGCCGTAGTTAACCTGCTGGCGTTGGTTACTCTGCAGGGTAGCGGGCCCGCAGCATTTACGCTGTATATTGTACCAGTCACTTCTGTACAGGTTAAACCAATAGCTGCACCAGTAATCGGACTTGTTCCAATGTCTCCGGTAACTGTAGATTTATATACATCAGTAATGCCTGATTTGGATAGAATGGTAAAATTGCCTGCTACCCCAAGTTGTACCACATGCTGCGCCTGGTTTAAAACTCGTGTTGATTTATCTGCTAAAGCAACCGTGGACGAATTAGAAGATATATCAGTATTTGCTTCTTTTTTACAGCCGCCTCCCAATACCAACAATAAGCTCGCTATTGCTGGTAATAAAAATTGTTTTGAATGCATAATTGTATGTTTTAGTTGTTTGTGACTTTTAGTTCTGCTGTAAGGCTGGTTGATTGACAGCAACCGGTTTACAAGTTTACAGATCATCCTGCTTTTGATAAGGCATATGCCACTACCAGTAGCCCACAGGGGCATACGAATATGAAGACATGTTAAGGAGAACCAGTAAATACAGAAATGAACTGGATTTCATATAGAGAGAGGAACAAGGAATACCTGATTTTTGCAATGCTTTTTTAAGGGCCTCCTGCTTTTAGAAGCACACTGCTAATATACAAGGTTGAATTGCTGAATTAATAAAATAAATTATCTGGCTCACCGGCTTCACATTTCGTAAATTACTGAGGTTCAAAATTGAACAGCCTTTTTTCCGGTAGAACAATGCACGTATACCCATAACCGTGCCACGGTTCAATTAAAAAAAAATCCTCATCAGAATGCAGGATTAAATATTTTAATTTTTGAGAAAAGCATTTCTAATAATTGCCAACATTAGCTGAGCGATATAAAAAATGATATAAGCAAATTTGTACTAAGATGAATTTATTATCTTTTGGTTTCAAAGCCACTAAAGCTTAACATCAATGGAATAAAATAAACCGGTGTATAAAGGAGCTGAACAACTTAAACAGCGTTTTGCCGACGTTGATCATGTCCTGGTGTAAGAAGCCTATCCCCTATGGCCGCTGATTGCGTATCCCGACCAACGTCCGAAGCTTTATCCAGCGTGATGTTTGTGTTGAAAGTCTTGCATGCCTTTATCAAAATGAGAATATGGATATTAACGCCACTGCGTTTTCTTCAAAATTTAATTGGTTGCTAAGTGTATATTTGAGCAAGGCTTTGGGTTTTCGATAAAAAGATATAACCAGGCTTTCGAAGTTACCATTCTCTTTAATTGAAGAATCATTGCGGTAATCACTCTGCGGCTCAAAAAACGCATTCAAGGCAGCCTGCTGCAAAAAGTAAAAGAAGTATTTCCGCCCTTTAGCCGCAGCATAAAAACCAGCGTGTTTCACGACATCGCTTACCAGTATACGCAGATTGTTCAATATAACACCGATGAGCAGACCGCCCGCTTTATCAGGGATGCGTATAAGGAGCAGCACCAGCCTGATGCCAATACAGGCTTGCCACCGCAATGGCAATCAATCTCCATTAAGGGATTAAATTTTTCGCATAAAGCTGCTTATTCATAAGAAGAAAAAGCGCATAGCCTGCACCACATCAACATCACATTGCAAAAGGGAAACCGAATTGCTTTTATTGGCGAAAGCGGCAGCGGTAAAAGCACGCTGATGGCGGTATTGCGGGGCTTGTATGATCCTGAACCCGGCATTCACATCATAGTTGATAATGCCATTGAAACAGACACGGCCAGGCTTGCTGAATCCATTACGCTTTTTCCCCAGGAGCCGGAAATTTTTGAAAATACGATTGAGCACAATATCACCCTCGGGCTTCCTTTTGATCAACAGAATATCAACGAAGTGTGCGACACGGCGCATTTTGCTGAGGTAGTAAAAGAGTTGCCCAATGGATTGCAATCTAATATCCAGGAGAAGGGCGTGAATTTATCGGGCGTACAAAAGCAACGGCTGGCCTTGGCGGGATGTATACTCGCCGCCCGAAGTAGTGATATTGTATTGCTCGATGAACCCACCAGCAGCGTTGACCCTAAAACAGAAGTGCAGATTTATGAAAAGCTCTTTAAAGCCTGCGAAGGTAAAGCGGTGGTATCGACTTTACATCGTCTGTATCTGTTGAGTTATTTTGATTATGTGTACATTTTACAAAATGGTCATTTGGTTGGTGAAGGAACGTTTGTGGATTTAAAACAACATAGTCAGGTGTTTAATGAATTGTGGAAGCATCAGGAGAAGGAGGCGGCGGTAGTAGGGTAATAAATTGTTTATTATGATTGTAAAGTAGCCCATATTGATGAAGGAGCAAAATGCATTGTGCCTAACATAAAATAATAAAAATAAAATTTGTGTGAAGGTAAATTGTATACTCGGTTTCAATATCTTTACCAAGTATAGTAAATTTTAAAATACTTTTTTATAGTGATGAAGTTTTAATTTAATATCCTGCATAATAAACCTACTACATAACCGTTTAGCATCTGGATCTTCGTCATCTATCAACTCATTTGTATGCAGAAGTTAAAATTGTTTATTTTTTTACTGCTAAGTTTTTGTTTTGCAAATAACACTACGGCTCAATCAAAACAGCCAAGGCAGAAAGTTGATAAAAATAAAACTGAGAGGACATTAAACTTACTATCAAAGAGTACAATTACTAATGATAATTTGAAGTATCATCCTGAAGTAATGAGAAATTCTTCTATAGTTGTATATTCTAATTCTTTATATTACTTAGCGCATTCAAAAAGTGATTCGTTGAAATACAACCGCTAACTCCTAAGGACATTTTCGACATCACCTGTGTAAAATAAATAAATACTTTACTTGGATCCACTCCTTCTATACTGTATTTATTTACACCATGAGAAAATTGTCTAATCATATCATTTGCTCTGGTACTACCAATGGGATTTATAACAAAATCTGCCAAACCAATTACTTCATCATCATCAATAGTTTTACCCATTTTGACAATAGCTCCTCCGGAATTTCCTCCATTTAAAGTTAAGTCCAAAAGTGCTTGTGTTCTAGGCATTATTATGTTCTTGCCGTTATAATTAATTGAATTAAGTGTATCGACAAACTTTGTTGAAATCATTCCTTTAGATATAAAGGGCTGTTCGAGCCCCATAGGAAAACCGCATGTGTATATATCGTCACCTTCTGAAACTATATTATAGTCTCCTATTTTAAAAAATGGAAAACTACCGGGTTTTAATTGATTCAATAAACAGAAATCATAACCCACAGCTTCCTTATTTCCATTTTGTAAAAAATATGTACTTATTCCAACTGTTCGCTTCTCACCATTATTCAGAATTATACCGATATTTTTAAAGCCAATTATTTGTTGTAAAGAGTCTTTAATTATAGCAGATTCAACAACATGCCAGCAAGTCAATATTTGACCTGTTTTGTTAATAAAAAAACCTGTTCCAGATGTTTCTCCATCGATTGTAATTCTTACAGAACAATTTTTAATTTTTACTATTCTCTCTGGACTTAGAGATTGGCAAAATATATCTTGAAAACTTAATGAAATAAAGATGAATATGCACAAAATTTTGATGTGCTTCCCAGTTCTAACTTTCACGCCAAAAATGGAAAAAGTTGGAATATCATTTTTGTCTTTAAATTTTTTCATTTAATAGATTATTTCATTTAACCACTAATAATATAGCCCAATACAACTCTTTGCTTTCTAATTTCAAAAAAGAATCGGATATATCTTATGGCATATTTTATATTGATTCATTTTGTACTAGGCGAATGTCATCATGTTACCTGAACAAACAAAAAGGTAAATATCAACACCTGTGTACAAATAAGGTGGATAATTTTATTGAGTATAGGCAGTAAGGAGTTCATAGTCTCAACAGAAATGAAAAAATGAATTATTTCCAGAGTTTATTAATTTACTTAGTTCAGGTATTTTAGTGTCGCCAATAACTAAGTATTAATAAATAAACCACATACTTTATTTAAAATGGGAAACCAATAACGTCACTAAAAACATCAATAATATTCTATAACGCTATTAACCTACTTTTAATGTCAATTAGCTTTATTTTATCCTTAGATATTTACCAAGGTTCAGTTATTTTTACACCAACTAAAAATACAACGATGCACTGTTCACATTTTTCTTCTCCTTCAAAAAAAGTTATTTTGCCAGCTCTTTTTTTCGCCACTATTTTCTCTGCCGTAAAGGCTCAAACTGTAATACAATTATACCCCGGTAAAGCGCCTGGTACGGAGAACTGGAACTGGCAGGAAAAAGACAATAATGAAAACATGTTTAAAACACGGGTGGTGTACAATGTAGTGCAGCCAACGCTTACAGCGTACCTGCCACCGGCTTCTGCTGCAAATGGTACGGCTGTAATCATTGCTCCGGGTGGTGCCTTTCATACCTTGTCAATCGAAAGCGAAGGCATTGATGTGGCCAAATGGCTGAATGCAAAAGGGGTAACAGCCTTTGTGTTGAAATACCGGCTGGTACACAGTCTTACCAGTGATCCGGTTTCGGAACTCATGAAAAAAATGACGGATTTTAAAAAATTGGATGAAGAAAATGATAGCGTGGTTACCATGGCAGTCAGCGACGGATTAAAGGCTGTGGCCTACGTTCGCTCACATGCTGCGGAATACAATCTCAGTCCGAAGCGCATTGGCTTTATGGGGTTTTCTGCCGGTGGTACGGTAACGATGGGCACGGTGTTTTATTCCACTGCAGTTGATCGGCCTGATTTTGCGGCACCCATTTATCCCTACATGAATGCGTTGAAAAATCAGGCTATTCCAACAGATGCACCACCATTATTTATTTGTGCTGCCACCGACGACCAGCTGGGGCTGGCACCACACAGCACCAATTTATACAACGCATGGATCGCCGCTAAAAAACCCGCCGAGCTGCACATGTATGCAAAAGGTGGTCATGGTTTTGGCATGCGTACACAGGATATTCCTACTGATACCTGGATTGACCGTTTCGGCGACTGGCTGGAGCAGCAGGGCTTATTATGGCCGGCAAACCCGAAAGGATGGATGGCCAACGTTACTCCGAAGCAAGTAAAACAATGGCGAAAAGATGAGGAAGAAAGAGTGAAAAATGACTGGCCAGATATTGGTGCATTTGCGGCAGAAAATAAACAATTGTCTGCACCCAAAAAAGGCGAACAAAGAGTAGTCTTCATGGGCAACTCCATTACCATCGGCTGGAAAAATACTGACTCTGCTTTTTTTGCAGCGCATGGTTATATTGATCGCGGCATCAGCGGACAAACAACGCCACAAATGTTGCTGCGTTTTCGCCCGGACGTCATCGACCTGAAACCTGCCGTGGTAGTGATCCTGGCTGGCACCAATGATATTGCAGGCAACACAGGCCCTGCAACGCTGGAAAGCATTTTTGGTAACATCAGTTCCATGGCGCAACTGGCAAAAGCAAGTGGAATAAAAGTTGTGCTCAGTTCTGTTTTACCAGTGTTCGATTACCCATGGAAACCAGGCTTGCAACCTGCCCCCAAAATTGTAGCGCTGAATAAAATGATCAAAGATTTCGCCAGCAAAAATGGTTGTATTTATCTTGATTATTTTACAGCAATGGCAGATGAAAGAAACGGATTAAAAGCCGGGTTAGGCGATGATGGCGTACATCCAAATTTAGCAGGCTATAAAATAATGGAACCATTGGTGGAGCGTGCTATTGCGATGGCGGTGAAGGGAATTAAAAATTAATAATTAAGAATTAATAATTAACCATCAGGAAATAAAGTCTTCACAAATTAGCAGGGTCAGGCTCCCCTCTCCTTTGGAGAGGGGCTGGGGGTGAGGTCAAACGGAAACACAAAAAACTAACGCAAGATGGAACACAAACAACTCGGCAACTCAGGTTTAACCGTACCGGTATTAAGTTTTGGTACAGCAACCTTTGGTGGAGGCAACGAATTTTTTAAGGCCTGGGGAAATACGCAGGTGGAGGAAGCTACTCAAATGGTAAACCTTTGCCTGGATGCCGGCGTAAATTTATTTGATACAGCCAACGTCTATTCAAGAGGTGCGGCAGAAGAAATTTTGGGTAAGGCCATCAAAGGAAAAAGAAATCAGGTATTGATTTCTACCAAGGCAACTTTTCCCATGAGTGATGAGATCAATGATCATGGTTCTTCAAGAATGCATTTGGTTAAAGCTTGTGAAGACAGTCTGCGGCGATTAGATACAGACCATATTGATATTTACCATATGCACGGTTTTGATGCGGTGGCACCAATAGATGAAACGCTGAAAGCGTTGGATAACCTGGTGCAGTCGGGTAAGGTTCGTTACATTGCCTGTTCTAATTTTTCGGGCTGGCATCTGATGAAATCTTTGTCCATATCAGAACGCTATGGCTGGTCGAAATACATTGCCCACCAGGCTTATTATTCTTTGCTGTGTCGTGATTTTGAATGGGAATTGATGCCACTCGGAATTGATCAGCAAATAGGAACCATTGTTTGGAGCCCGTTGTCAAGCGGCATGCTGACAGGTAAGTACAACCGCAACCAGCCTTTGCCTGCAGATGCACGGGTAGCCCAGGGTGGAAGCCCGGTGCCAAGTGAAGCGTCTGATTTGGAAAGACTGTATACACTTGTTGATGCATTAAAAGAAGTGGCTGACGAAGTGAATAAAACAGTAGCCCAGGTATCGCTTAACTGGTTGTTGCAAAGGCCCACCGTTGCGAATATTATTGTTGGCGCAAGAAATGAAGAACAGCTAAAACAAAACCTCGGCGCAGTGGGCTGGAACCTAAATTTGGAACAGGTGAAAAAATTAGACGAGGCAAGCGCTGTGCGGCTGGCATATCCTTACTGGCACCAGGCGCAGTTTCCGATGCTGAAATCGTTGCCGGATTTGTATGGTAACAAAAAATAAAATACTTTCTATTGATTACACGAATTACAACTGATTACACGGGTTCATTTTCTACTCATCTTTTTACAAAAAATTAAATGATATGATTGCTTCTGCCAGATTGATTTTGTTCTCTTGCATATTAACGCTCCCTTTTATTGCATTCAAAATACCTTCGGCTGACTTTGATACCGTCAAAATAACAGGTGGTACGGTTTCCGGTTCTGTCAATAAAGATGGCGATATCCATATTTTTAAAGGCATTCCTTTCGCCGCTCCGCCTGTGGGAGACCTGCGCTGGAAAGCACCGCAGCCGGTAAAGCCATGGGCTGGAGTGAAAGCCTGTACTGGCTTTGGCGCAAGTCCTGTACAGGGTGCGCCAGTTTCATTCAGTATGTGGACAAAAGAGTTTTTGATACCAGACGAACCCATCAATGAAGATTGTCTGTATTTAAATGTATGGACCGGTGCAAAGGCACCAAAAGAAAAAAAGCCCGTGATTGTTTGGATATATGGTGGCGGATTTAGCAGTGGTGGCGCGGGAGCACCAATTTATGATGGAGAGGCCATGGCGAAAAAAGGAATTGTGTTTGTAAGCTTTAATTATCGTGTTGGTATTTTTGGTTTCTTCGCACATCCTGAGCTCACAAAAGAATCGGGTAAAAATGCTTCAGGAAATTATGGCCTGATGGACGAGGTGGCTGCATTGCAATGGGTGAAGAACAACATTGCGCAATTCGGTGGCGATCCTTCCAACGTAACCATTGCCGGACAGTCGGCAGGGTCTATGAGCGTAAATTGCATGGTAGCTTCACCGCTCGCTAAAAACCTTTTTCAGAAAGCCATTGGTGAAAGCGGCGCCAGTTTTTTATCTTCTCCTTTGAGAGGAAAAACAGGGTTGGCTACAGCAGAGGAAGATGGTGTAAAAACGGCGTCGGCATTAAAAGTTAATTCGCTTGCTGAATTGAGGAAAATGCCAGCGGCAGATCTTTTGAAAGTGCCGCAAAATATGCGTGGTCCTATTGTGGATGGGTATGTTTTACCTGAGTCGGTTGCAAATATTTTTGCTGCAAAAAAAGAAAACCAGGTAGCCC
>JAYUBR010001009.1:0-1124 GCA_043740775.1 Ferruginibacter sp.
CCCCCTAAATCCCCCAGGGGGGACTTTGGAAGAGTTTGCAATATGGGATTGTATGTTAAGTAGGGAAGGTCACAACTTTTATCATCTCTAAACCGGAGAAATACAATGGTTATTAATATGATTAATAAAAACGTCTAAACGCCTAAACGGCAAAACAACCATGATAAAAAATTATTTTAAAATCGCCATCAGAACGCTTACAAAAAATAAGGCGTTTTCTTTAATCAATATTATCGGGTTGGCAGTTAGTATGTCAGTGTGTTTGCTGATCATCAGTATTATTGCTGACCAAAAAACTTATGACCTGTTTCATAAAAACCGCGACCGTATTTACCGCGTGATCACTTATGGCAATGGCGGCAATGACACTAAAACTGCCACCTCCGCTTTTCCATTAGCAAAAAAACTAAAGCAGGACTATCCCGGTATAGAGCAGTCAGCCAGCCTGGTAAGAAATATTGGTGGTGACATGTTGTATAAGGAGAAAGCTGCATCCGGGGGGGGCTATTTTGCAGATGGCGAAATATTTAAGATAATGGATTTTAAACTCTCCCAGGGCAATGCAGCCACCGCCTTGCAAAATCCATTTTCATTGGTGATTACCGAAGCAATAGCAAAGGAGTTGTTTAACGATGAAGACCCGATTGGAAAAGCGGTGCAATTCAATGACAAGGGATTAAATCCCGGTGGCCCGGAAAAGGGAAATAAGGAAACACCTTATGGGCTTTTCACCATCACCGGCGTGCTGCAACCACCAGCCGGAAAAACACATCTGCCTTTTAAGGTACTGGCTTCTTTAAGCACTTTACCGGCGCTGGCTACTGAAAAGAAAATTGGCTTTGATGCCAATGACTGGGACAATGTATGGATGAATTACACCTATGTTTTGCTCAACAAAAATCAGCAAAAGAGTGATCTGCAGAAAGCCCTCAATCAAATAGCATTGGCGCAATATCCCAAAGCCGCTAGCTATCAGTTTAAGGCACAGCCCCTTTCAGCTATCACACTTACCGATCCAATTGGAAACGAAACAAGTATTACCATGCCCGTTACTATGCTATGGGTATTGAGCATTTTAGGAATGATCGTGATGCTTTCTGCCTGCCTGAATTACACCAATCTTT
>JAYUBR010001010.1:0-1124 GCA_043740775.1 Ferruginibacter sp.
TGTACTTTGTTCTCACATCAATGATTCCGTTGTGCGGAAATCCTAAACAGACACTTCAATCAAATTTGAAAGACAGCAGAAATTTATGACCAAACTAGTTCCATGCCCAGTCACGCAATGCTCCCCAATCATCGGGCTTGCGTGACTGGCCTATATTACAGAACCCGATTATTCCATGCGTTAATCCTGCTCCATTGTCAGCCTGATAACTGGTGGAAACTATAATCGCAAAACCCCAGCCTTGATACAGCAATTGCTCCTGCCAGCTTTTTTCTATTACTGTTCTTGGGGGTGGTGGAGGAAACCTGAAACCCGGACGAAAAACATATCCGAATTCCATGATCACCGGTACAGGCTTGTTTATATTTTTTGGAGTGGTTACTGATAATTGTATATCCACTTTCATCTGCGGATATACTGCATTGCCTACGTGCCCCAATAAATTTTTTGTAGTTGCTTTTATGCTTCCAATGGTTGTATCAATGGCGGGCACCAACAGAAAATTCAGCAACATCATTTGGATTGGCAGATTTCCAGTAGCCGTTTGGAAGATCATCGTGTGATCCTTGCATATCTGTCATGGTGGGTATCCAGAATTGCCTGATCTCAGGATAATTGGCCTTCGCAATATCATTTGCATAAGTGATGTTGTGCAATTTCATTTGATGCACCATGTTAGATTGGCCTGAGCAAAGCCACACATCGCCAATCAAAATATCTTTCAGCAGAATTTTATTACTGGCTTTAATCTCCATGCTGTAAGGGCCACCTGCTTTCATTGCTGGTAATCGTAACAGCCATTTACCATCTGCGCCTGTTGTTAGCCTAAAATTTTTGCCATTGTATTTTACATTTATTTTTTCACCGGCAAAAGCCCATCCCCAGATATTTATTTTTGAATCCCTCTGTAATATCATACTGTCCCTGACAAGGCGGGGAAGTTTTGCCTGACCAAGAACTGATTGGCAACAGCAAAACATAATAAAAAATATTTTTAGCGCTTGGAGCAAACAACGTGATAATTCTACAGAAATTATAAAAAAAAGCCACTCTGTTTATTGTGAAACAATCGAAAAAATTGGTCGTGGAAGAGGACCTTTAACGATTACATATAATTTTTTTGC
>JAYUBR010001011.1:0-1124 GCA_043740775.1 Ferruginibacter sp.
CTTTTTTGTGCAAAAACCAACTTAGTAGTCAATAAACAATCATATAATAATCCACCAGTGGGGATAACTCGAAAGTTTTAATGCGTTTGCCCTGATTTGGTATGCTATTGTAAGCCGATAGAAAATAACAGCGGAATGTAATGGTGTGTTAAACCCGGCTGCTGATAATTGTTGCTTTCATTAATAGTCTACTTAAATAGTAGACAAATATAAGGCAAAATTTCAAGCTAAAAAAGAATCACCTGTTCGCTTAAAGATTTATGAGGATGTATGCAGATTTTCTGTTGCAGCAAGTGGCATATTTTGCTCTGCATTTTTATCACCAAGAAAATGGGTTATTGCCCGTTGAATCTGATCAAATTCCAATAAAAATCCATCATGCCCAAATGTTGAATCAATGGCCTTATACACCGCATTATTAATGTGCCGGGCGATAAATTCCTGTTCCTTTGGTGGAAATAAAATATCTGAACTAATACTGATCACCAAAGTTTTTGCCTTCACCTGCTGCAACGCTTCAGGCACGGTGTTTCTTTGTCGTCCAACATTATGTGCATCCATGCTTTGGCTTAAAAAATAATAGCTGAAGGCATTGAAGCGCCTTGCTAATTTTACGCCCTGGTATTGCTGGTAAGATTCACTTTTAAAGCCGCCGGTTATTTCGTTGGTTTCTTCAGATTGACCAAGACTATAAGTGTCGTAATTGCGGTAACTGATCAGTGCAATTTGCCTTGCCACCATCATGCCCTGCTCACCGGCTTTTGCATGGCGCTCTTTCCAGCTTAGGTCAACTTCAATGGCATGCCGTTGCGTTGCATTGAATGCTATTGCCCATGGTGAATGAACAGCATTGGTGGCAAGTAATACGATGTGCTTGAACACCGTGGGTTCTTCAATTGCCCACTCCAATAATTGCTGCCCGCCCATTGAGCCGCCTATACCAATATAAATGCTTTCAATGCCCAGGTAATTCTTCAAAGGCTGGTAAGCACGAATCATATCCCGGGTTGTAAAAAAAGGAAAGTCATGGTGCCAGGCTTCATTTGTCAACGGGTTAATATCCAGCGGACCAATGCTGCCATAACAACTGCCCGGAATATTTACACAAATAATAAAATGGTGGG
>JAYUBR010001012.1:0-1121 GCA_043740775.1 Ferruginibacter sp.
TAATGTTGTTGATTTACCTTTAATTGGATTTAATGCGTTGGCATTTGATTTTACACCTGTCCCACAGGAGGTTAAAATTTATGTTGAACTCGGAGGACCAATACCTAATAAAGATGTAGAAGTTACTTTAGATTATGATCAGGCTGGTCTTGATGCATATAATGCTGCCAATGCAGAAAGTTTTGTTAAATTGGCAGATAGCGCCTTTACCCTTCCTAGCTTAAAAGTAACCATCAAAAAGGGAGAAAGGCTTGGCTACGCAACACTATCAATTATTCCAAGCAAAGTTGATTTATCTATTCATAATGCAATTGCGCTTAAAATTGCAGATGCAAAAGGAATTCCAATAGCTGCAAATTTAAAAAGTGTTATATACGCTGTTGTTGTAAAAAATCAATGGGATGGTGATTATACTGTTACCGGATGGTTCTTTCATCCATCGGCAGGCAGGGCAATTAAAACAACTAAACATCTTTCAACTATCAACGCCACCAGAGTACAAGGCGGTGTGGGTGACCTTGGAAGCACTTTTCAATTTGATGTAATAAATAATATAGCCACAAATTGGGGTAGTGATGGTTTTACCTCGTCTGGTTTTATGACAGCCGATAATCCGGGAGGGACTGACTATTCAAATGCGTCCAATGGAGGAAATGTTCCGGGTGATGCAACTTTTAATAAAATAATTTATAACAATACTTACGATCCCGCAACTAAAACATTTTATCTTCATTATGGATACAGAAATGGAAAGGTAGTAGGTCAAACAGGTTATACCCGTCAGATATATGAAAAGTGGGTTAAAAAATAATTTGGACAATTAGATGATAAAAAGCAGGACCCATATCGGGTCCTGCTTTTTTAGTGAAGTTTTGCTGCGATTTTGAAATCAGCTTCAGTCAGTATTTTCTAGATAATATTGCGGCGGTTCTGCTATTATAAACCAGACATTCTTAAGGGCATACAACCCATTTAATAGCTAATGGTAAAGACGGTTAAAAAACGAGTAGTAGCCCGGTTATACTCTACATATTTATTGAGAAACCTGAATGATGCTGTTGTAATATTTTATCGCACTCAAAAAATCATTTTCTTTCTTAGGATTTAATTTGTTCCCTTTC
>JAYUBR010001013.1:0-4010 GCA_043740775.1 Ferruginibacter sp.
ATGATGACCAATGGCTGGAGAAGATTTAAATGGGAAAACGTACTGGCTGAAAAATGGCCGGTATTAAGCATTTCGCCCGCAGACTATATTTCTATCAAAGGCAAGGTACTCGGCCTTTCTAAATTACAGTTGAGTAATAAAGATTTAACGGGCATTTTAAAAACAAAGAGCAACTCCCCCCAATTTCTTAATATTCCTATGGGAAATGACGGTCAATTTAAATTGAACAAACTGTACTTTTTTGATACAGCCAAATTATACTACCAGTTTAATAATGATAAAGATAAAACTCTTACCAGCGCTGCAAGTTTTGCTTTTGAAAACAGTTTTGTAAAATCACCTGCCCAGTCTGTTGATTTACTTGCTGCTTTGTATGCACCTGCAAAAACCGACAGTATAATTTTATTAAAAAGCAGTAGTATGGCTAAACTACAGCGGGCTCAAACGGAACGCAATAAAATACAAACATTGAGCACCGTTGTGGTAAGAACCAAACAAAAAAGTTTAAAAGAAAAATTAGATGCCGAATACACTTCGGGTATGTTCAGTGGCGGAGATGGGTATACTTTTACAACGGAAGACGATCCGTTTGCAAAATCGGCACAAAGTATTTTGAGTTATTTACAAGGCAAAGTAGCGGGTTTACAAATATCTACCACTGGCGACGGCAGTGCCACCTGGCGGGGTAGCCCTACCAGCTTTTTTTTAAATGAAATTAATTCGGATGTTAACCAGTTACAAAATGTTAACATGAACGATGTTGCCATGATAAAAATATTCCGGCCACCGTTTTTTGGTGCAATGGGTGGCGGTTCAGGTGGTGCTATTGCTGTGTACACCAAAAAAGGAGCTTCATTAAACTCCTCTTTTAAAGGATTGGATTTTACCAATTTGATGGGTTACTCCGTTATCAAACAGTTTTATTCGCCTAACTATGAAACCAACAACGATCCTGAAGTAGCAGATTACAGAACTACACTTTACTGGAACTCATTTTTATTGATGGATAAAAATAACAGGCGAATCACCATTCCTTTTTTTAACAGTGATAACTGTAAAAAAATAAGGGTAATTATTGAAGGTATTAATGAGCTGGGGCAGTTAACAAGAGAAGAAAAGATTTTTCAATAACAGAGATCCCTTGTTTACAGTTGCCGCTTTATTTTAGGTGCCATCAGCAATAACAATACCGGTAATAAAATAAGGTTGGTTAATGTTGCCACCAGTAAGGTAACAGATGTCAGCCAGCCTAAAGATATTGTCCCTCCGAAGCTGCTCATACAAAAAATGATAAACCCTGCAATCAATACCAGTGAGGTATATACAATGCTTAAACCTGTGCTTTTTATGGTAGCGCTAACAGTGGCCTGCACATCATTATTATACAAAGGCAGTTCCTGTTTATAATTTACTAAAAAGCGTATGGTAATATCAATGGCAATACCCAGTGCAACGCTAAAAATCAATACGGTAGAGGGTTTCAGCGGCACACCCATCCAGCCCATAACCCCTGCTGTAATAATTAAAGGAATTATATTTGGTATTAAAGAGCAAACCAGTATTCTGGCCGATCTAAAAAGGTATAACATGCAAACCCCAATTAAAATGAAGGCATAAAAAATACTTTCTTTTAAACCATTAATGATAAAACGGCTGCCTTCTAAAAAAGTAATGCTACTGCCTGTAAATGTTACTTTGTATTGGGTACTATCGAAAAGTTTACCAGTTTGTTGCTGAATACCGTTTAATAAAAAGGGCAATTTTTCTGTTCCTACATCAGCCATACTAATGCTTATGCGGGTGGTTTGTTTGGCGGTATCTATAAAGGAAGACAGCATTGCTGATACATTATTTTTGCTGGTGCTGTCATTTTTACCGGGCTTCAAATAATCGCCTAAAAAAGCAGCGTCAGATGAATTAGGTAACTGGTAATTAGCAGAATCTCCATCATAAAAAGCCTGCTTTACAAACTTTAATCCTTCAGCAATACTCAATGGTCTGTTCATTTCTTTTTGAGCAGTAACATACTGTGACAAAGAATCAATCTTACCAAAAACAGTTAGTGCTCTCATCCCGTTGAGGCCACGGCGCCTTTTTGTATCCACCATAATTTCTAATGGCATTACGCCTTTAAAATTTCGCTCAAAAAATTTAAGGTCAGTATAAATTTTATTATCTTTTGGTAAATCATCTACAATGTATGCAACCGTTTTTAATTTAAAAATACCGGCAATTGCCACCGCCAATACAACGCCGGTAATTCCAAATACAATGTCTTTATGGTTCATTACCCATTGCTCAATTTTTAATAATAAATAGGTAATCCATTTGTTGTGCAAATATTTTGTTTGTACAGGTTTGGGGGCAGGCAAATAACTTAATGCAGCCGGTAATAAAATAAAAGAGATCACAAAAATGAGCATAATGCTGATGCCTGCCACTACACCAAACTCTTTTAAAATGGCGCTTCGTGTTAAGGCAAATACCGCAAAGCCAATAGCTGCGGTGATGTTGCAAAAAAGTGTTACTACGCCCATTTTGCTCACCATGTCTATAAGAGCTTTGTTTTTATCATGGCTTGCTAAAAACCCGGTATGGTATTTATTGATGAAATAAATACAATTAGGAATGCCAATTACAACAACCAGTGGCGGTGTTAATGCAGTAAGCAAAGTAATTTTATAGCCGCAAAGAAACAATACACCCACGCTCCAGATAACGCCTGAAAGTACCACCAGCAAAGAAAGAAGTGTTGTGCTTAAAGAGCGGAAAAATACAAGCAATATCAAGGCACTTAAAACCAATGAGCCAATTAAAAAAAGCCGCATCTCTTTTTTAATCATGTCAGATACAAGTGTTCTTATCAACGGTAAGCCACTTATATAGGTAGTAATTTTTGTTTCATTTTCAAATACGTTTACCGCTTTGCTTATATCGCCTACTATACGGGTTCGTTTAGGCGAACTCAAAGAATCTTTATTAATTCGTACCCCCATCAAGTAAGCATTTGTTTCAGGATTATACAAAAGCGTTCTGTAAAAAGGCTGATTAAAAAAAGTGGCTTTGGCGTTATCCAGCTCAGGCTGTGTAGAAATACTTTCAGCAAATATTTTTACGGCTATTAATTTTTCGGTTAGTTCATCTTTGTGTAAAGTGATTGAAGAAGGCACGCTGAGCACATTTTCAACATTACTTACTTTCTTTAATTCCGACTCTAAATGCCTGTAAGAATTGAAAGTTTTTAGATCAAAAATTTTATCCGTTTGCACAGCCACCACCAGTAAATTTCCATCATCCCCAAATTTTTGACGAAAAGCTACATAGTCCAGGTACTTGGGATTATCTGATGGAATGGCCTTGGCAAACTCGTAACTTAAAGTTACTTTACTGGCGAAATATCCCATAACAGCAGTTGCTGCAAACAGTACAATTAAAAGCGGTAACCGGTATTGTAATACAAATTTTGCCAGGCGTTGCCACATAGTATTATTGTTTTATTGGTAAATTAAATACGATTTGCAAAGAAAGACTTTTTACACCGCTTAGCCATACCTGCTGCAATCAATGTTGTTTACCTATCTTCATTTTTTATTATTGAAAAGAATACTAAACTGCATAAAAAATGCCGCAAAGTGATGCTGCAGAATTTTTTATTTTTATTTTCTTTTGTTAAAGAAATTTATACGGTGATTCAAACATTTAGAGATACTATCCGGCAATGACACATAAAACAAAAGGCATCGTTTTACGCACCATTAAGTATGGTGAAACCAGCGTGGTGGTTACCATTTTTACTGAATTGTTTGGGGTACAAACTTACCTGGTAAACGGAGTTCGCACGGCCAAAAAATCTTCTGCCAAAGCCAATCATTTTCAGCCAGTGGCTATTTTAGATATGATTGTTTACCACAACGATCTGCAAAGTATGCAGCGCATTAAAGAGTTTAAATGGGACTACTTATTTGACCGCGTGTTAAGCGATGTGATTAAAAACAGCATTGCTTTGTACA
>JAYUBR010001014.1:0-4009 GCA_043740775.1 Ferruginibacter sp.
CGGTGACCTGATAAATAATGATCCTGGTTAATGAAATTGTTTAACTGGTTCCATATCTGACTGGCAGTTCTGGTATCAGTAACCGGGTTGGTAATTGTACCCGTACCAGTTCCTGAAGCACCAGAGCCAACTTTTACCAGGTTAATTTCACCCGCAGTTTTTGGAATGTAAATTAAATCATTACCTGTATTGCCATCCCCGTTTAAATTGCCATTGTACACATAAGAAGAAACACCTGCAGGGGCTGCTTCAAAAATAGCACCCATAGAAGTGGTGGCATATTTACCAGTAACAATTTTGTAAGATGCGTAGGCGATGATCCTATGTGGCTGGTAGTAAGCTCCATTGGCAAGTGTAGCTGCATTCGGGTCTCCTGTTACACCTCTTGCGCTCCAAAGTGAGGATGCAGTGCTACCGAACTCTGCTGTATTTTTTGCCTGGCTATAGGTGTATGCAACACTTGCAAACAGGTTTTTAAAATTTTTCTGTACCCTTGCTGTTAAGGTATAAGAATATCCCTTGCTGGTGTTGCTCATTAAAATAGCATTGCCAATATTCGGGTTGTCAAGCGTTTTTCCTGAATAGTATTTATTAGAGTTGGCAGTACTTGTAAGATAACGTAACCTGTTATCAGCACCGGCTAAAGCAAATGCATTGGTTTCGTTCAGGTTGATGTTTTGATAATATACCGCATTGATATCTTTAGAATAAGTTCCTTCTAAAGTAACGATGATGTCGTTGACGAATTTTTTATCTACTGCTAAACTTGTTTTTAATACCTGTGGATATTTAAAATTTCTATCGGTTAAAGCAGTACTGTAAGAAGTGTTAGGGCCTGATTTAATATATGCTGCCGGATCAGGATTGAAAGCTACCAGGTTTCCAGGCGTTGGCGTTGGAACTGCGTTGGGGTTTGGAGGGGTATTGTTTGTAAAAGAACCAAACTGAATACCGTTGTTACTTGCCTGGTTGCTGATCCATACAAATGGTGGAGGGCCTGCAAAAATACCTGCTCCACCTCTTACCTGTAAAGCTCTGTCGCCTTTTACATCCCAGTTAAAACCAACTCTTGGTGAAATTAACGGAGTTGTTTTGGGAGCTTTACCTATGTTATAACTACCTTCCTTAAAAGTAAGTGCATCGAATGCAGGGTTATCTGTAAAGGTTTGTTTGTAGATGGTTAAATCAGTACGCAAGCCATAAGTAAGCGTAAAGTTTTTACTTGCACGCCATTTATCCTGTGCAAAAAAGCCCAGCTCTGTAGAGCCTGCTTCTGCGAACGGAAACGCACCACCCGGTAATGCTGAATATTGCAGGTAGTAACTTTTTGCATTGGCAGTACCTTCATTTACGCTGTTGTAAAAATCAGTAATCGTATTAAACTGGTAAACACCCTGGTAGCCTGGAGCAAAAGCGTTTTTATATTTCCTGTAATAATCCTGTGTACCCACGGTTATTTCGTGCTTTCCTTTGTAAAATTTAAAGAAGTCGGCAAACTGAAATACATCGGTATTTAATAAGTTGTTGTAGGTATACATTTCATAACCAAAAGTAGAATAGATGCTACCCGAACCATTTAGAATATCTACCAGAGGAAATGTTTTGCTGGTAGAGTGCGGAGAGCGATAATCTCTTAGGGCTGTATAACCAACCTGTAATTTGTTGGAAGCCCTGTTACCAAAACGGGTATTCAATTCAGCAATAACAATGTTGAAGTTGTTATTGATTACGTAACCACTACCAAAAAAAGGCATAGAATTGGTACCTGGCTGGCCACCTGTAATTTGTCCGCTACCGGGCCTGCTGTTGCTGGCAAACTGATCAGCCGATGATTTTAAATAATTGTACTTAATGGTGAAAGTATTGCTGGCGTTGATGTTCCAGTCAATCTTCGCAGTGATTTTGTCACTCTTTGTTTCAAAAGAATAACCCTGGAAAGCACCGGGGTTGTATCCGAATTTTTGTTGCAGGAAACTGCTTAGTGCAGCCAATGTATCCGCGTTGGCCTGCGATACATTACCACCGGGTGCATGGCCGGCATCTGAAGCTACCTGGCTTGTTGCAGGGGCTGTTTGTCTTACCTGCTCGCCGCTTATAAAAAAGAACAGTTTATCTTTTATAATAGCGCCACCTAAAGAAGCACCTCTTGTATTAAAACTAAAAGTTGGTTTTGTAATGGTGGTAGTACCTACTTTGTAACCCTGTGTGCCTGGTCCTTTTAAATAAGTGTAAACCGAACCCTTAAACTGGTTGGTTCCGCTTTTGGTTACCGAGTTAATACCGGCACCTGAAAAACCACCCTGTGTTACATCATAAGGAGCCACGTTTACCTGTATCTGTTCAATGGCTTCCAGACTGATAGGCTCACTACCTGTTTGTCCGCCTAAAGTTCCCTGCAAACCAAATGAATTATTAAAATTGGCGCCATCAACAGTGATGTTGTTATACTGGCTGCTACGGCCTCCAATATTTAAGCCATTGGCTGTTGGTTCTAATTTGGTAAAATCCTGTAAAGAACGGTTGATGGTAGGCAATCTTTCAATCTGGCTGCGGCTGATAATTTCCTGGCTGCCGGTGCGGTTATTATTGAAAGTTTTATCCTGTCTTCTGCCGGATACCGTTACCTCTGTTAAATCGGTGGCCGTTTGAATAAGCGCAAAATCTGCTTTAAATTCCTGGCCCAATAACAGGGTAATATTGTCCTGTTTAGCGGGTTTATGGCCAACAAAAGTGGCGGTTATTTCGTAAGGGCCGCCAATGCGTAAGTTGGGTAAATTATATCGGCCATCTTTGCGGCTGGTAGTACTGTACTTTGTACCTGTAGGTACGTGAACTGCAACGATAGTTGCGTTGCTGATTGCATTTGCGCCATCCGTTACAATTCCCTGAATGTCGGAGGTGGTTTCCTGTGCAAATGTTAAAAATCCAAGCAATAAAAATATTGCTGTAAGGACACTAAGTTTTCTTGTCATTTTTTAATAAATTTTGGTGCGAAAAAATAATACTATTCAAATGACAAGCGGCGCAAAAATAACATAATTCTAACCATATTTATATCATCCTTACTACGATATAATACTATGTTTTCAACATCGTTTTTTAATTGAATAATATTCTGTGTTGTGCCAATTTTGTTGAATTGATTTCAAAAATTCTGTCAATTGGTTAACAAATAGTCATCGGAGAAAATATTATCAAATTGTTACGGATTTTATACGCTTGTATTGTAAGAAATAGTTTAATTAGAGTTAACAACTTGAAGGGCATTGATGGATGGTTGAACGTTGCTTTACTATAAACTATTTCTTATTCCGCAAACCATAACCTAATCAGTAAAGGGTAAACCTTGTTACCTTTGCAAAAAATAAAATTCAACTGATGTTAGATAGTATTGAAAGTGCGATTGAAGATATAAAAAATGGTAAACTGGTAATAGTGGTAGATGATGAAGACAGGGAAAATGAAGGCGATTTTATTACCGCTGCCCAAAATGTTACACCGGAGATCATCAATTTTATGAGTACGCACGGAAGGGGCCTCATTTGTGCCCCGTTGTCGGAAGAACGCTGCGATGCCTTAAATCTTCAGGCCATGGTAACCGATAATACTTCTTTGCATTCAACACCTTTTACCGTAAGTGTAGACCTTTTGGGTAACGGTTGTACCACGGGTATATCGGCTCACGACAGGGCTAAAACTGTACAGGCATTGGTTGATCCGGCAACAAAGCCGCAAGACCTTGGCCGCCCCGGTCACATTTTTCCATTGAGGGCAAGGAAGGGTGGCGTGCTAAGAAGATCTGGCCATACAGAAGCTACTATTGACCTGGCAAGACTGGCTGGTTTTGATGCCGCAGGTGTGTTGGTTGAAATTATGAACGAAGATGGCACCATGGCCCGGTTGCCACAGTTAAAAAAAATAGCCAAAAAGTTTGATCTTAAAGTGGTATCCATAAAAGACCTGATTGCCTACCGGCTTAGTAAAGAAACATTGATCCAGGAGGAAGAAA
>JAYUBR010001015.1:0-4005 GCA_043740775.1 Ferruginibacter sp.
GTAATAAAGTTGTCGTTGGTTACAGTATCTGTTGCAAAATTGGCATCCACTTTTTTGTATGATGCAAACAATGTTGCTTCCCAATTATTTTTTCCGATGGTAATTCCTGCCCCGCGGTGAAAATATATTTCACCCGCTGAGTTATAAGGACGCAAAACGGATAACTGCCTTTTGATACTGGTTATATCCGCACTTTTTTTAAAAGCCAGGCTTTGCCACTGGGTTAAACCCTGCCCCATATTAACAGTAAAATCTCCCAACGCCAGCTGTTTTATGATGCCCAGGTTGCGTACAAAAATATGTGCTGAATAAAAATCAAACCCCTGTTTTTGTGTGCCTTTAAAAAATTCTTCCCCTGCATCCTTTTCTGCCAGCATACCATACTGCAACAGGTTTTTGTATTGGTATTTGTAACGCACAAATAGTTTCCGGGGTGACCCCGGATAAAAATTCTGTGCAGTTGTTTCATTTAACTGGTACCCTTTTGATTGCTCCAAAACCTGTGAAACCCTTACCAGTATTGTACTTGACCCGCCATTTAACCGCTCATTCATTGAACTTGCTATTTCTATATTGCTACTAACGGTTATAAATAAACGCAGTCGGTGTATCATGCCAATACTCCATCCCGGAACCGCCTGCAGTTCATATATGTTTATGAAATTGCCCAATAAATTTCTATAGGTTATTAAGTTTTGAATCTGCATGGGGGAAATTATCACCAGTTCTTTTAAAAGGGCAGCATCAGCAGTATTAAGATTCACTGGGTCTTTTAAAAACTGCTGCATGTACTGCAAAAAAGAATCATCATCTGTTTCATTATCACTATTGCTTTCTGTTATAGCTTCTAACTGCTGCTCTGCAATAGGCGTTGGTATATCCG
Organism: Ferruginibacter sp.; assembly: GCA_043740775.1. Taxonomy (GTDB): domain Bacteria; phylum Bacteroidota; class Bacteroidia; order Chitinophagales; family Chitinophagaceae; genus Ferruginibacter. Next base: position 884 of record JAYUBR010001015.1, read on the forward strand.
GCACTTGTGCGGTTAATAAATCGGGTAACAAAAATAACCCTATCACCCATACAAAATATTTTCGGGTGTTGGTAATACACAGTAAAAAATAAAGATTATTTCTTTTACTGTTACTCATCAACAGTAGTTTTAGCAGGCTTTCCAAAATTCATAATCAGTAATAACCCCGGCGATAAACCCAGTTGCGGGTGATAGATGCCTGTAACATCTAATCTTAAATTATTCCAGCCAACGCCGAAACCAGCATAGCCGCTGGATGTGGCAGAGGCAATACCCACCCTGGCAAAAAACTGTTTCATAAAATGGTATTGAATGCCCGTATTAATATTTGCCGGAAAATTTTCTTCCTTTACAATTTCAGTACCGATAAAAAATTGATCATTCACATCATACCCTGCACCAACAGTAAATGCATTGGTCAGTTTTTCATCCGATTTTGAAAATTTGCCACCAATGGGATTGTATACATGCACGCCTAAATTGAGTTTATCAGTCAGGTGAATAATGGTACCAATTTCAACAGTTACTGTACCGGAACTATTGTAGGATGGAACCCTGTAATTATAATAATTAAACTGGATACCAACATCAGCTTTTTTACCCAAACTGCGGGCATATGCCAGCCCAGCCTGATTTTCATTAAAGTTTTTAAAACCACTGTATTTAATATTGAAACCGAAATTACCGTTATTGGTAGGAATGGCCACTGCTGCGGAATACAGGCTGGTAGCAGCAAGTAAAAACCGTCTTTCCCCATATACACCAGCAGCAACATTTTTTGTCTGTGCCAAAGCCGCCTGGTTATTTAAATAAGATAAAACATCTGCATGTTGTGTACTGTAAGCAGCAAGGCCGTTATAGATAGCAGTGATAGGTTGTCGCAGCGATTGAGACAAAGAATATTTCGTAAAAAGAATAAGAAGGGCTACTGTATAAATATATTTTTTCAAAACGCTACAGATTTAATAATAGTAATATAAGAATAATTTTTAGATTGAAATAGTTTTCTCAATAGTAGTTACTTTTGCAGCATGCAGATTTTAGATGGAAAAATTGTATCGCAGGCTGTAAAAGATGCGATAAAAATTAAAACCGATGCATTAAAAAGTGCAGGTAAACGGATACCTCACCTTGCTGCTATTTTGATTGGCAGCAACGGTGCCAGCGAAACTTACGTGGCCAGTAAAGTAAAAAGCTGTCAAGAAGTAGGTTTCAAAAGTTCATTGATAAGGCTTTCGGAAACTATTGATGAAGCCACGCTGGTGGCAGCAATTGAGCAATTAAATGCGGATAGCGATGTGGATGGAATTCTTGTACAACTGCCGCTGCCAAAGCAAATCAGCGACGCAAAAATTATCAGCCTCATTCATCCTGATAAAGATGTAGATGGTTTTCACCCAATGAGTATTGGTAAGATGGTGCAGGGTTTACCTACCTTTATTCCGGCTACACCGTATGGTATTTTGCTGATGCTGGAACATTACAAAATAGAAACCAAGGGCAAACATGCAGTAGTAATTGGCCGAAGCAATATTGTTGGCAGGCCCATCAGTATTTTGTTAAGCCGCAATGCTTACCCCGGTAATTGTACGGTTACGCTTTGCCACAGCCATACCCATAACCTGAAAGAAATTTGTTTGCAGGCCGACATCATTGTAGCAGCCCTGGGCATACCCGGATTTTTAAAAGCCGATATGGTAAAAGAATATGCAGTGGTGGTTGATGTAGGAATTACCAGGGTAAAAGATGATACAAAAAAATCTGGTTTTGCCATTAAGGGTGATGTAGATTTTGCAAACGTAGCACCAAAATGCAGTTCCATAACACCGGTTCCCGGCGGCGTTGGGTTAATGACCATTGCAGCTTTATTAATGAACACCTACAATGCGTGTGAAAAAAAATAATTGCTTTTTTACCAACAATTGTTTTTCAATCAACATCTTTGTCTTATGTTAATCCCGAATATCGGGACTCACTTTTACTGCACACCTCCTGGTGTCTTTCATCGTAGCGTATGGCAGGCTTTCATTTCGAATTATTAATATAAAATGGCTCAAACCTCTTCTACTATATCACAACAACTTCCTGTAATGGAACACTTCTATACCATACAGGGAGAAGGCGGGCACCAGGGAACAGCAGCCTATTTTATCCGGTTGGGTGGATGTGATGTAGGTTGTGTTTGGTGCGATGTAAAAGACAGTTGGGATGCTGCGAAACATCCATTGATAGCTGTTGATGAGCTTGTACAAATAGTAGCAACCACACCCGCCAAACTGGTAGTAATTACTGGCGGCGAACCATTGATGCATAACTTAACAGAATTGACGGCAGCATTACAGGCAAAAGGTTTTGAAACCAATATTGAAACGTCGGGGTCTCATCCATTAAGCGGAAGTTGGGACTGGATCTGTTTATCGCCTAAAAAATTTAAAGCACCGCTACCCGAAGTAACTCCCTTTGCCAACGAATTAAAAGTCGTGATTTTTAATCAATCAGATTTTGCATGGGCCGAAAAATATGCCGCACTGGTGACCCCAAATTGCAAATTATATTTACAACCCGAATGGGATAAAGCTGCTATAGTTACACCGCTTATTATTGATTATATTAAGGCAAATCCACAATGGCAACTTTCGTTACAGATACACAAGTACATCAATGTACCTTAAAGCTAAAGGCAATAAGCGGAAGGCTAAAAGCAGAAGGCACAAGACTAATCCATTTGAAGTCGCTTAAGCTTTCGGCTTTAAGCCTTCTGCTTATCAAAAACGCCTAAACGGCACCATCACGGCAACACCAACTTTAACAGCCATCACAATTTTTTCTTTGTAATTCTTTTTACCTTCATTAAACAATTGATGGTAAATGACAATCAAAAAAAACATTTTCAAAAAGGCCCTTTTGGCCGTGGTAATATTATTTTTAATTTCTGCTGTAAGCCACGCCCAATGGTACGATCCTGAAAAAGTAAATAAAAAGGCTTACGCTATTTATAAATCGGCTTATCAAAATGCCATGGATCAAAAATATGATGCTGCCATTGCCAACATTGATAAAGCCATTGCCATTGATCCAAAATTTGTAGAAGCCTGGTTAACCAAAGCCGGTATTTATGCCGA
>JAYUBR010001016.1:0-4003 GCA_043740775.1 Ferruginibacter sp.
GTAGAATCGTTTTGCTTTTTTATTTTGCCGGTTTTTAACCGCCGGTTCTTTTTATACTGTTCGTAATAATTGCGGGTGCTGAAATTGGCGGTTACAGCGGGCTCCATACTCCATTGTTTATTTTTGCCAAAAACAAATTCGTGGGCCAGGTCGGCGTTAAAAAATTTGTCTCCCATACCGGTAGTAAATATATACCCGGCCCCGGCATTGAATGAAACTGCGTTGGCAATGTTCCATGAAAAACCGGCATTCAGTTCCCCTTTTGTTTCTGATAGCACAGACAAGCTGGAACTGTTATAAAATGGTTTGCTGCCGCTAATGCTGCCACTGAAATTATCGTGCAGCTCAAACTGGTAGCCGGCTTCCAGTTGATACAAATCTATCCTTTGCGCATAGCTGCTTACCATGTAACTGATAGAAGCTTTTGCAAACAGGCCACTCTTGTGAAAGTACTCCAGCGTTGGCGTTAAGTAAGGCACCGGCAAAGAATCTTTACGGCCATTGTATACACTGTTGGATAAATAACTTATCCTGGCTTTAAAATAAGAATGAGCAGGGCTTTGGGTGGTATCATTCGTAGCAGCGGTTGTATCAACCTGCGCTGTAGTGTGCAGGTAACATAAAACGGCAATCAGGGTAACGGGTAGTAATTTTTGCATGCGGTTAAAGTTGGTAAGGTAATAACTGGTTTATAAATAATTAAGGCATTTCTAAAAACTCATTTTTTTATTTGATCTCAACTTTAATTTCTCTTAAAATGAGAGGACAATGACGGTTTTTAGAGATGCCATTAAGGCACTGAAACACTATAGAGCATTTTTTTGTGCAGGGGTTTAATACCTCCACTTATTTATTTACCGGGTGGTTATAAAAAGAAAATGCAGGGTGGTTATTTATATGGTAACAAAAAAAAATTTAGGGTTGATTAAACCTGCAGGCCAACCAGCGGTCTGTACAAAACAACAATTATTAATCACACAAAAAAATTACCATTATGACCAGCAAGTTATTATTTTTTGCAACCGTTTTTACCTGTACAGCCATTACCGCTACCGCACAAAACCACAAACATGCAGGCGGCCCAAGAGTGCATGAAATGCGCCACGACCTGAAAGACATTCACCATGACCGCAAGGACATTGCGAAAGACAGGAAAGATTTTAAAAACGACCACAAAGACATTCGCAGCGACAACAAAGATATTGCCGCCGACAAAAAGCAATTGAACCAGGAAAGAAAAGACCGGAACCAGGACATCAAACAGAAAGACTTTAAAGATGCCAAAGGAGACCAGGCCGAAATGAAGGACATAAAAAAAGATTTGAAGGAAGATAGAACAGACAGGAACAAAGATGTAAAAGAAGCCGTGAGTGATAAAAAAGGCATCCGGAAAGACAGAAAAGATTTAAAGGAAGATAAAAAGGATTTGATAAAAGACGTGAAGGTTAATTAATCCTTCCATTCAGCTTACCAAATTTGACAGAAAAACAATGTTCCGGTTGCACAGGCAGCCGGGATTTTTGTTTGATACACGAACCACCTTTTTTCATATGTAAGTACCCTAAACAGGCGCATCACAAAGTGTTACAGATGCGTACAATTACGCCTTTTAAATTTTATTGCTGTTTTAGAAAAATTTTACTACTTTCATCGCAGCCAAGACATTATTTGTCCGCTCACTCCCCCACTCTTTTAGCATTTAATTAATACTTCAACAATATGAAAAAGTACTTACTGTTTATTTTTGCAGGGTCAATGTTTCTTACTTCCTGTACCAAGACAGCTATTACAGATCCGTCAACTGATGACGAAGTAAGTGGCCCGGTTGTACAACGTAAATGTGCCACTATGGCCGTATTGGAAGAACAATTAAAAGCCGATCCGGGCTTACGCAAAAGAATGGACGAGGCAGAGGCATTTACAAGCCGGTTTGCAGCTGATCCTAACAATGCCCGCCTTTCAGGAGACCAGATGGTTGTTCCAGTAGTGGTAAATGTATTGTACAAAACTGCTTTAGAGAAGCTTTCTCCGGACCAGATTCAATCACAAATTGATGTGTTAAATGAAGACTACAAAGGTACCAACACCGATATCAGTAATGTGCCAGGCTTATTTGTTCCGGTAGAAGCATCAGATACTAAAATCAGTTTTGTGTTGAGTAATGTTGTATATAAGGCTACCGGTAAAAAAAGCTGGAGTGCCAACGATGCCATGAAAAAAAGTTCGCAGGGCGGTATTAACCCTACCAGCCCCACTACTACCTTAAATCTTTGGGCCTGTACGCTGGGCCAGGGTTTGTTGGGCTATGCTCAGTTTCCGGGTGGCAACGCCGCTACAGATGGAGTGGTAATTTTAAACCGTGCTTTTGGCAGCCGTACAAAATGGCCTGCTGGTTATTACATCTCTACTTACGACCTTGGCCGCACCGCCTCTCACGAAGTGGGCCATTATTTTAACCTCCGTCACATTTGGGGCGATGCCAACTGTGGGAATGATTTTGTAGACGATACGCCATTGCATACCGGTGCCAACTATGGTTGCCCTGCACCCGACAGCAGGAGCACCTGTACGGGCACACCTGTTATGATGACGATGAATTATATGGATTACACCGATGATGCCTGTATGTACATGTTTAGCGGCGGTCAAAAAACACGCATGCAAGCCAGTTTTGCAATAGGTGGTCCCCGTGCATCTTTAAGATAATTTACCTGCTGCATTTTTTAAAAAGAGGCTGCCCTTAAACCGGCTGCCTTTTTTATTTATCAACAGCACATCACCAGGCAAAGCATGTAGTACCGCCTTGATAAACACATCAAAACAAAGGAACATTTTAATGATGGAAAGCTTTTAAAATATCCCCTCTACGCGGCTTTATTCCTGTTCAATTGAATTACCCCCAAAGTTTTGCCCATCGGGGCGCTTATTTTATCCTGCTACATTACACTTCGGGGCTTATCTGTATTCTTTACCGGCGTTACCTACCGCAACCAAATAATTATCCACATGCCATGTGCTTAAAAAAAAATGAGAAGGCTTGCATTTTAATTTTTATCGTCCTACCTTATCTGAAGTTTCACCTACGCCCTCCGTTAACTGCTTAATAAAATTCCATCCATCACCTGTTCACGGATTTTTAATTTTTTAAAACAAAACCTTTTACATGAAAAAATTATTTTGTATTGCCTTGCTGGCATTGGCTACAGGCTGCAGCACGCCTGCAGGTAAAGAAACAACAACCGCTGTTAAAGACAGCATGGCCGCTGCCCCGGCGGCAACAGAAAAAATAGAATATCCCTACACCCTGCCCCGGCCTTACCAAAACTGGCAGGCCAGCAATCAGCAACATGTGGTAACTGTGCTAAGATCGCTTAAGGCATATGAAACCGGCGATGTAACCGCCGCTGTAACCGCTTTTGCCGACAGCGCAGAACTGCGGTTTGATTATTACCATGCCAAACTGAGCAACGACAGTTTGAAAAAAATATTTACTCAAATGCGGGCCGGTATCACCAGCATGACCATTGATATGCAGGACTGGGAACCTGTTATCAGCAGCGACAAAAAAGAAGAATGGGTAACCCTTTGGTACAAACAGAAATGGACAGATAATAAAGGCAAAACCGATTCAATGAATGTTATAGATGATGCGAAAATAGAAAATGGTAAAATAGCAATACTGGATGAAAAGATTCAGCATTACCCGGTAGCGAAAAAATAAAAATTTTCCTTTTGACTAGCCAGTTGCCCTGTGGATTAAACCGCAGGGCTTTTTTAAATCACGAACCTACCAATTTACCACAATGGATATAGGTTTTTTGTGCGGGTGCATAGCCTGATAAAAAGAGAGCGGGTGCCAAAAGGATTTTTTGCATAAACAGTTGTTGAGGTGATGAATGAATTTGAAAGCTACTGCTATGTTAAGAATAAAATGACGTAGCGGTTTGTGAATGGTGAATAGTGAATGGTAAAATATTGACCATTCACTATTGCCAATTCACAC
>JAYUBR010001017.1:0-4003 GCA_043740775.1 Ferruginibacter sp.
CCTTTGGTTGACCACTGCCCCGGAACAATCATTCTTCTTACCGTATACAGTGGTTCTGTTGTATCTCTTTTTGTGGATAATATAAATGCCATTTTGTAACCATGATTTTTTAATTCTGGTATCGCCGCCTGGTTCCAAAGTCCAAATGGATAAGCGAAATATTTTGGCGATTTTCCTGTAACACCTGTCAGTGTTTTTTCCGGTTTACTTAGTTGTATATCCCAATCGGCGGGAGTGTATTTTGTTACCATGTGATGATCCCAGGTGTGGGATTCAATGGCATGTCCGCTGGCAGACAAATTTTTGATTTGCTCCTTGCTCATATAACGTGGGCGGTTTATCGAAATCGTCATGATAAAGTAAACACCTTTAAATCCGTATTTATTCATTTCGGGTACAGCGATGCTGTATTGTTCTTCGTCGGTATCATCATATGTTAGCATGACAGGTTTTGCCGGCATGGGTCCATCATGTACAAGGTATTCATACAATTGTTCTGGAAGTACCGTCTGGTAACCACTATCATGTAATGCCTTCATTTGTTCAGCAAATTGTGCAGGCGAAACAGAGTAACTCTTCATTGATTCACTTTGCCCGGGTTTGGCTTCACGGATGTGGTGATAGCAAAGTACCGGCACTTCTTTTTTTGCCAGTATAGCTTCAAGGCTGGCGGTTGTTTGTTTACCCGGAACAATAGTTTTTGTTACCTGGGTTGTATCATTTGTGGAAGCTGTTGCAGCTTTTTCTTTTTCCGGTGTTGCATTACAACTGGCTAATAAAAATATTATCAAACAGTTTTTTAAAGAAATGTATTTCATTTTTTTGGAGGGTTCAAATAATTACTGGTATTGGATATAGATAGGTTTTGGAACAAATTTCATCAGTTCTTCCGGGGTATACATGCCGGTGGTACCGGGTTTGGTATCATTTTTATAAAATAATTTAAAGCCGGTAAATTGAACAGGTTCTCTATAAATGTAGCGCAGGTAGGTAGATCTCTTTAATATTTTATCGCCGAAACCATCCATGTCCATTATTACCTGCACTTCAGGTGTTGTTTTAATTCTTTCATACCCCGTAACCATACCTTGTGTAAAGCGATGTACAATTAATATTTTGGGGGTAAGATGATTTTTGCGAACGATGTCCGTTAGAATATCCACTGCATCGTTAATGTCTTCAGCAGTAAAAGTGCCTATTTTTCGTCCGGGAATTTCTCCGTGTTTTAGTGAAAATTCAGGATCAATTCCAAGATGAACAGTTGGCAATTTCAGATACGCTTCTAAAGACTGTACCTCTGCCTTTACCGTACTGTGGCCTACCTGTATATCTACAAAAACCAGCGCATTGATCGGCTTTGCCCAATTTAGCATGGTATCTATCTGGCTACCCGGCATCCGGTACCGGTGCATCCCGTCTTTACCGGGAGCGGCCTGGGCAGTGGTAGTAATGTAATGCAATGCTGGTATTACAGGTATTGTTGAATCAGCAGCCTGAAACTTTGCAACTTCCTGCAGTAACTGAGCGAGCATTGAATCTTTGGGAAGTCTGCCCAGCACGCCCATTTTTTTAGAATACAAATTGCCATAAAAAGAAACGATTCTGTTATAGGGCAAAATTGCACCGGGCAAAGGGTAGGCCGCTTTTGTGGGCCATTTGCCTGTAGTATCGTGGTTGCTTAACGCAAGCATTTTTTTATCGTAATCAGCCGTGTCAAGTTTTGTAGCTATAGATACTACAGGGGCGGTCTTGCCGGGTTCTACAGAATCCTTTGCAGAAACAATGCCTTTTGTTTTAGGCTGGTTGCAGCCAGCATTTAAAAGTACGGATGATAAAGAAAGTACGCTTATCAGGAATACCTGAGCCAGTTTTTTCATAAAGTTTGTTATTGATATTTTAGGCTGCAAATGTAAAGTATTTACAAGATGTATATTGATTGGGGTAAAAAAATAATGGAATATCCAGGTTAGAAAATACCCATACGATGAACTAAGTATGCTTTGCAACAGAGTAAACAATGTAAATAATACAAATATTGCTTTTGTGACCAAATAATTTTTAGCAGAAAGTTTCGTGAGATGCCGGCCAGTTGTACACCTGCCATTGAATGAATTTAATCGGATAAAGCAATAGGATGGGAAAAGACAGATCCCATAAAGTAAAAATTTTGCATAAAAAAAACGGTGACCACAATGGCCACCGTTTGGATTCAGTTATTACTGAATTAATTTGCTTTGATCACCTTCAGTAATTTTCTTTCGTTTCCTTGTATCACCTCTACAAAGTAGGTGCCGTTGGTCCATCTTTCACCCAACCGCAATGTAGCAGATGATCCTATCTTTTGGTTTAATTGTACCAGGTTTCCGTAAACATCTGTTACCCTAACAGTTACCGGTTCAGTTGCTTTTCCTTTAATCACCAGGTTAAACACTGTGGTAGTAGGGTTAGGCATTACGTTTGCCTGAAGCGTTGTTACAGCAGATATTGATGTTATAGCTGGTGTAATAAGGATTGGTGCGTTTGTTTCCCTTGCAGCTTTGGCGGGATGAATTACTATAGAACCGCCCCCGATTTCCGTTGATGCAGAAGCATTTTCATCTGCCCCTAACATATTGTCATATACGATAGCACCGGTAGAGGTATTCCAAATCTTCATACGGAACTTATCTATACCAGTTGCACCATTGTATTGGCCGTCTACGGCAGAAACCATGAAACTGTAGCCTGCGACTTTATTGATAGTACCGATACCTTTGTAGATGGCCTGGGCACCTGCTATTACCAATGACCCTGAAGCATAAGAAGTACTGCTAAAGTTCAGGTTACCAGTTTGGAACTGGAACTCTGTGTTACCATCTGGAATATTACTTCCCTTCTGGTATTTCGAGTTAAATCCAAAGTTTGCTTTACCCGTCAATGCTGTATTAGCATAGTATGCACCGGCGGGTGAATTTATCCAGCCACCACCTGTTATAAATCCACCATTGGGATCATAAACCGGTAAGTAAGCTGCACCAGAAGTTGCACAACCAGTACCTGCTACAGCAATTACTTTGTATACCTCAACTGGTAATCCAGATACGCCAGTTGTTACAAGGACGGTAGCAACGCCAGAACTATTTGTAAGCCCGGCGGAATAAGTATATACACCTCCATTACCATTATCAAGCGTAAAGGATACGGGAACACCTCCAACAGCCGGCGTAATTGTCGCTGAAAGAAGCGCACTGGTTCCTAATGGAACAGGATTGCTACTTGCAGAGGCATCGATGCTGGTGATTGCATTAATTGTAAGCGTGCCATTAATAGGGATTATTGTATAGTTGCTAACGGTAGTACCTGTAACAGAAGGCACGATCGGATAAGTACCGGCACTAGAAGAGACTGTTGCAGTTGTCAAGAAGCTTAATGTAAATGTCTCACTGTTTTTCTGTCCGCTGTAAGAACCTGTTAAGGTTGGATTGGTTTGGCCGCAATATTTGTTAGCATTAGCGGCAGTAATAGTTAAGTTTGCTTTGCCTATTATAAGGATACCTGTAGCATAGCTGATACTGTAGTTTCCAAGCCCGCTGCCTATTGCTAAACTTGCTGTGATTGGATATGTCGGGCCAGGTGTGATTACTGTTGCAGTGGCAGCAGCACCTGTAGAACTAAGCGTAACAGTCGTTACCGCATCACTGTTTACGAGGTCACCTGCATGAGGAGTGAACTCAGTACCTGCAAATGTCACAGCATCACCATAAGTTTTATTTCTGTCATTTGCGGTGATGAGTAAAGCCTTCTGAGTAACAGTTAATGCCCCATTAGGATTAGAGACATTATAGTTAGCGATCCTGTTTCCGGCATCCACGATTGTACCTGCGATTGGATAGGTTGAACCAGCCACGGTTGCATTGGCGGCATCACCTGTGCTTGCACGTGTTACTGTGATCACATCACCTGCAACAATGCCTGTGATGCTTCCTGTGTAGTCTGTATTGGTAAGTGTTACACCATATACTTT
>JAYUBR010001018.1:0-4002 GCA_043740775.1 Ferruginibacter sp.
ACTGACCGATAAAAATGAAATGAAGAAATGGTATTTTGATCTTGAGGATTTTAAACCTGAAAAGGGATTTAAATTTGAGTTTTTGGTGGTGCACCCGACGGAGTACAATACCGCCACATTTGTGAGGTCATGGATATAATTCCAGAAAAACTTCTTACCCATTGCTGGGGGTATGATGGATATACAGGCAATACATTTGTAACCTGGGAATTATTTGCCCACGCAAACAAAACTTTACTAAGGCTTACCCACAAAGGCCTTGAAACATTTCCGCAGGATAACCCTGATTTTGCAAAAAAGAATTTTACAGAAGGTTGGAATCAGATTATTAATAGCTCACTAAAAAATTATTTGGAGCCATCAAAGGAACCAACATAGAAATTAATGATGCGGTATCATCACAAAAAAAAAATTCCCCCCGGAGAACCGGCGGGAATTTTCTTAACCCTTAAAACAACCAACATTATTATGTTGATACTTATACAACATCATATACGCAATACGGTTGTAAATGGTTTGCCCGGGTTACTTAAAAAGTTTGTTAAATCAAATATCAATCTGTTTTAAAAATACTTTTTTTATGATAAAGCTATATCCAGCACCTGTTGCATAGTTTTTACATAATGAAATTTTGTGCCCTTGATAAATACTGGATTTATTTCCAGTACATCTTTTTCATTTTGCCAACACATGATAATCTCCTTTATGCCGGAACGCTTTGCAGCCAGCACTTTCTCTTTAATACCACCTACCGGCAATACCTGGCCCCGAAGGGTTATCTCTCCCGTCATAGCGAGGTAGGATTTTATTTTGCGTCCGGTAAATGCACTTGCAAGCGCCGTCATCATGGTGATACCTGCGCTGGGCCCATCTTTCGGCACGGCGCCTTCCGGCACATGAATATGAATATTCTTTTTATTAAACATTTCGGGATCAATGTTTAGTTTTTTTGCATTTACCTGTAACCAGGTGTAAGCAGTGGTAGCACTTTCTTTCATCACATTGCCCAGGTTACCCGTCATTTTAAGTTCGCCTTTACCATCACTTAAACTGATCTCTATAAAAAGAATGTCACCACCCACATAGGTCCAGGCAAGGCCAACTGCCACACCTGCCATGTTAGCTGTTTTGTACATTTCATTGCTAAAACGGGGCTTGCCTAAAATGCGTTCCACATCATTGGAAGTAAGTGTGGGCTTTAATTTATTTTTAGTGGCATACTGCATGGCGAGGTTGCGCATCACCGCAGCCAGTTGTCTGTCTAAATCCCGTACACCGCTTTCACGGGTATAGTCTTCAATTATTTTTTCTATCACCTTGTCGCTTGCCTTAACGGTTATATTTTTTAAACCGTGTGCTTCTTTTTGTTTAGGAATTAAATGCTGTTTGGCTATTTCAATCTTTTCCTCCACGGCATAACCACTCAAATCAATAATTTCCAGGCGATCTCTTAAAGCAGGTTGAATATTGTTGATATTATTTGCCGTTGCAATAAATAACACTTTGCTCAAATCATATTCCAGCTCTAAGTAATTATCGTAAAAACTATTATTTTGTTCGGGGTCCAATACTTCTAAAAGGGCAGAAGAAGGGTCGCCACGCTGATCGTTACCAACTTTATCTATTTCATCCAGAATCATTACCGGGTTGCTGCTTTTTATTTTACGGATAGATTGAATGATTCTGCCGGGCATAGCGCCAATATAGGTTTTGCGGTGACCACGTATTTCACTTTCATCATGCAGGCCGCCTAAACTTACCCTTACATATTTTCTTGCAATGGCATGGGCAATGCTTTTTCCAAGGCTGGTTTTACCAATTCCTGGCGGGCCAACAAAACAAAGAATGGGGCTCTTCATGTCGCCTTTTAATTTTAGCACTGCTAAATATTCCAGTATTCTTTCTTTTATTTTATGCATGCCGTAGTGATCATGATCCAACACTTTTCTCGCCTTTTTAAGGTCGTAACTATCTGCAGTATAATCTTCCCAGGGAAGGTCAAGCATCAGGTCAAGATGATTATATACTACCGAATAATCAGGCGTACTTGGGTGCATGCGTTCCAGCTTTTCGGCGCCTTTGATAAACATCTCTTTTGCAGCAACAGGCCATTTTTTAGTCTCAGCCTTTTTCAGCATTTCTTTCACCTCTGCTACATTATCGCCACCCAATTCTTCTTTGATGGCCTTCATTTGCTGCTGCAAAAAATATTCTTTTTGCTGTTTGTCCAATTCAGCCCTTGTTTTATTGGTTACCTTATTTTTTAGCTCTGTATACTGCAGTTCGGTCTGCATCAGGTTCATCAGTAACTCTGCCCTGGCTTTGATGTTGTTAATTACCAGCAACCTTTGCTTATCCTTGATATCGCTGTTTAAATTGCTGCTCACAAAATGAATCAGGAAAGAAGGATTTTCTATATTTTTTAAAATGATTGCCGCTTCGCTGGGCAGATTAGGAGAGATACTGACAATCTGCGAAGCAAGGTCTTTAATACTTCCTACCATTGCCTCAAAATCGTTGTCATCTTTTAAAACTTCTTCTTCAAGCGTTTTTATTTTCGCTTTAAAATAGGGGTCTTCGCTTGTTATTTCTTCTATCTTAAATCTTTTTTTGCCTTGTATAATAATGGTGGTGCCGCCATCGGGCATCTTAATCATTTTAGCTATTTTGGCAATAGTTCCAATCTCTTCCAGGTCGCTTACTGCAGGCTCTTCCACACTACTGTCTTTTTGCGCTATTACACCTATCAATTTGTCAGCCTTGTAGGCATCACTTACGGCTTTAATGCTCTTATCCCTACCCACTGTAATAGGTAAAACTATCCCTGGAAAAAGTACGGTATTGCGTAGCGGTAAAAGAGGTAATTCGTCTGGAATGGTCTGTGTATCGTTGTCTTCATTGGCATCCTCATTCAGGGGAATCAGGGGCATAAACTCCATTTCTTCTTCCATTCCGGGTATAAAAAATTTATTATCCATAATTTATTCAATATAAAGCCAAATTGTCAAAGTGCACGGTTAATTCTATCCGTTTTTACTGGCGCAGTATATAGTCAACATTAATGCCGAAGGCGAATTAATTATAAAATTTGAGTTATGAATGATGAAATTTTTATGATCGAAGATCTGTTATGAGTGGTTTATTTTTACCACGTTGCAGCTTCGGAAATATCTAAAAAGCGGTTGCAACTTTGTTTCCAATAACTTTAAATTAGAAATTTACAGGTCTTCATAATTCATAACTGATAATTCATATTTAATAACTAATAATTCATAACTCATCATTCGATTCCTGTTTTTAATTTGTTATTAAACGATCTTCGCACCATTATGTACATTAATTGCTCCGATAAAGAACTGTTAATCTTAAAAAAAATTGCCCGTGCTGCAGCAAGCTTGCAGGTTCCCTGTTATTTAATCGGGGGATTTGTAAGGGACTCAATTATTGGAAGAACTACAAAAGATATTGATGTGGTTTGTATTGGCGACGCTATAGAACTGGCCCATGGGGTAGCTACATTGTTTACTCCAAAACCCATCGTAAACTATTTTAAAAACTTCGGTACTGCACAAATAAAAGTACTGGATGACGAGATAGAATTTGTAGGAGCAAGAAAAGAAAGTTATTCATACGAAAGTCGGAAGCCGAAAGTGGAAGCAGGCTCTTTAAAAGACGACCAGGATAGGCGGGATTTTACCATTAATGCGCTTGCCATCAGTTTAAACAAGGAAGATTTTGGGAAGCTGCTGGATCCTTTTAATGGCATTGAAGATATTGAACAAAAGATAATAAAAACTCCGTTGCCGCCTGCACAAACATTCATTGACGATCCCTTGCGGATGATGCGGGCCATTCGTTTTGCAGCCCAGCTAAATTTTACCATTGAAGAAAAAACTTTTGCTGCCATTGGTGAAAATAAGGGACGGATAAAAATTGTAAGTGGTGAACGGATTGCTGATGAACTGAATAAAATACTGCTATGTAAAAAGCCATCTGTTGGTT
>JAYUBR010001019.1:0-1116 GCA_043740775.1 Ferruginibacter sp.
ATGGAAAACAATAAGCACTAAACATAAAAAGATCAACCATGAACCCCATAACAAAAGCCATCCGCATACAAACAGAACGTACCAGCCAGATGGAGCATGCCACCCCGATGTTTTTAACCAGCAGCTTTTGTTATAATGATGCGGAACAAATGCGGGCCGCATTCGCAGATGAAACCGATGCCAATATTTACAGCAGGTTCAGCAACCCCAATAGTACCGAATTCATTGATAAAATGGTAGCATTGGAAGGTGCCGAAGCTGGCTTTGCTACTGCTTCGGGAATGGCGGCGGTGTTTGCATCCTTTATGACCTTTTTAAAAAATGGTGATCATATCCTCGCCTGTAGTTCTGTGTTTGGCAGTACGGTTACAGTGCTCAATAAATACCTGCCCAAATTTGGGATAGAGGTAAGTTATGTGGCGGCCAACGAACCGGAAGCATGGGAAGCAGCCATCCGCCCCAACACCAAAATGATTTACTTAGAAACACCTACCAATCCAGGGCTTGATATTATTGACCTTGAACTGGTGGGTAAACTTTGTAAAAAGCACAACATTCTTTTTAACGTAGATAATTGCTTTGCGTCTCCCGTTTGCCAGACACCCATTGCTTTTGGTGCCGACCTGGTAATACACTCCGCCACCAAATGGCTGGATGGACAAGGCCGTGTGTTGGGTGGAGTGGTAGTGGGGAAAAAAGAACTGATACATGAGTTGTATTTATTTTGTAGAAGTACCGGTCCCGCATTGTCGCCGTTTAATGCATGGATACTAAGCAAAAGCCTTGAAACCCTTGATGTACGTATGGAGCGCCATGCAGCCAATGCCTTAAAAATTGCGCAAACATTAGAAGGCCATGAAAAGATCAGTTGGTTAAAATATCCTTTTTTACCCAGCCATCCGCAACACACTATTGCATTGAAACAAATGAAAAACGGCGGTGGTTTAATTTCTTTTAATTTAAAAGGCGGACTGGAAAGTGGCCGTAGTTTTTTAAACCAGTTGAAAATGCTCAGCCTAACGGCTAACCTTGGCGATACCCGCAGCATCGCATCGCATCCTGCAAGCACCACCCACGCCAAATTAAGCGAAGCAGAACGGCAGGCTGTAAACATCA
>JAYUBR010001020.1:0-1116 GCA_043740775.1 Ferruginibacter sp.
TTTCAAGAAAAAGTACGGTTTATAAAACGCTTAACATTACGGCTGATGAAGCCTTAAACGGAACAACGGTTTTAAATACACTCGCAATCTTAAACGGTGCTTCCATTTTACGGGTACATGATGTTAAGCAGGCTAAAGAAACGATTCAGCTTTTGGGAAGGTACAAAAAAGGATAAAAAGCTTTTTAAAAAGATAATTTTATAACCAGTTTCTATTTTTATTCTAAGGGCATTCACTCCATTTACTGATACCCCTTTGCCTGTAAATTAAAAAGCTCTGCATAACGGCCATTCTTTTGCAGTAATGCAGCGTGGTCGCCCGATTCTATTAATTCTCCTCTTTCGAGAACAAGTATCCTGTCAGCCATTCGTACGGTTGAAAAACGGTGCGATATCAGTACCGCCGTTTTGCCTTTGGTAAGTTCTGTAAATCTTTCAAACACTTCATACTCTGCCCTTGCGTCAAGGGATGCCGTTGGTTCATCTAAAATTAATAACTGGGCGTCTTTCATATAAGCTCTTGCCAGCGCAATTTTTTGCCATTCACCTCCGGAAAGTTCCACTCCCTGGTTAAATCTTTTGCCTAGCGCCTGCGCATATTTATCAGGTAGTTTTTGTACCAGTATATCAGCAAGGCTTTGTTTGGCGGCATGCTGTATCAGGCTTTCATTTTCTTTTTCATCAATATTACCCACGGCTATGTTTTGAGAAACGGTCATCTGGTAACGAATGTAATCCTGGAAAATAACACCCACCTCTTTTCTTAATTCACCCAGGTTGTATTCTTTTAAGTCATGCCCATCTAGTAAAATCCGCCCTTCTGAAGGATCATATAACCTTGCCAATAATTTTACCAGGGTTGTTTTACCGGCCCCGTTCTCCCCTACCAGCGCCAGCTTTTCACCTGCATGCAGCGTAAAACTTAAATGACGGTTTGCCCATTGCTCTGAATTATGATACCGGAAACCAACATTGTCAAAAACAAATCCTGTTTGTATTGGCCTGGGAAAAGGCCTTGCATTGGCAGAGTGTTTTATCTTAGGTTGTATCTCAAAAAAATCAAAAAAGTCTTTCAGATAAATAGCGCCCTGCGAAACGGAGGTAAACCGGGAAAGAA
>JAYUBR010001021.1:0-1116 GCA_043740775.1 Ferruginibacter sp.
ACCCATACTTTTGTAAATGGTAAAATGGTGTATGGAAAAGGTGTATGGGATGAATCTGTAAAGGGGCAAAGGTTGAAGTTTAAGACCCCGCACCCCCCAAGGGGGGATTAAATGCAGCGTATGGTGGGTCTGTGAGAAATAGGGAGGTTTAAAAGGTTGAATAAAAAATGTATAGATAAAAATATATGAGTAACAATCTCAATAAAAAAGGATCTTCTGCAACCCCCCTTTGGGGGTGTGGGCTTCTTCTAAAATCCCCTGGGAGGTGGGTGGCTTATGGAAATAGATAAAACCACACTTGCCGATCTGTCTGTATTGGATACAAATGAAGATTTTTCAGTTTTCAGCAAACTTGATTTTTGTCGTACGGTAGGCGGCAGGGCAAAATTATTTGACAATTTCAATAAGCCATTGAACAGTATTGATGCCATCGCAGGTGTACAAAAAACCTTGCAGCTTATTTTGCAAAAGCAACAATACTGGCCGGAACAAATAAGCAATGGCTCTGTGATGGTGATAGAAAAATTCTACCAGTCAGCGGTTGATGAAATCCCTTCCAATCCATCTGCCGTCAGTGCCTTTACATACAAGGTTTTTCATGGCCCCGATTTTTCTTTGGTAAAATATACAGCAGGCCATGGCTTCGATTTTATAAAAGGCCTGCAGTTACTGGTACAGCATTTTTATTCAGACGATGCCCCGCTTCCGTTAAAAAAAATATTACAAAAAATTCAGCAGATCATTGGCAAAGATCAGTTTGTGATTGTTGAAAAAAATAATAAAATAAATGATCTTACCGTGCCGCAGCAATTACAACTGGCAAATTTTTTCAGGTATCATTACAAAAATAATATGCTGGAGTTAATAGACATGTACAGCCAGTTGGATGCATGGTACGGAATGGCAATGGCTGTAAAGCAATACGGGCTACACTTTCCTGAATTGTTACCTGGCAATCAACCAATATTGGATGTGAAAGGTTTGTATCATATCTTATTAAATAACCCGGTTACGTATGATATGAAACTGCACCCGGCCTGTAACTTTCTATTTTTAACAGGAGCCAATATGGCGGGCAAAAGCACTTTCATTAAATCGGTAGGTACAGCAGTTTTT
>JAYUBR010001022.1:0-1114 GCA_043740775.1 Ferruginibacter sp.
TTTTTCTTAGAGATAATTTGGAGGCCATAAGGCATATTATTAACATTATGTAAAAATAAGGGCAGTGATATTGCCGGTATGCCAGCAAGGTTTGCAAATACAGTAAAAATATCGGCCAGGTAGCTGGCAATAGGGTCTTTTTCGTTTTCGCCGATAGCTATTGCAGTAGTGGGGCTGGTAGGCATAATAATGGCATCGTAGCTGCAAAATATTTCAGATACCTTTTGTATCAGAAGGTTTCTTATTTGCTGTGCTTTGGTATAATACGCATCATAATAACCCGTGCTTAAAACAAAAGTTCCCAGCATAATTCTTCTTTTTACTTCCATACCAAACCCTTTTGAACGGTTATTTTTGTAAAAGGCATCTATACCTTCTGTAGTCTGCCGGTCTCTGTAACCATATCGTACACCATCGTAGCGGGCAAGGTTGCTGCTAGCCTCTGCTGTGGTTAGTACATAGTAAGTAGGAACAATATAATCCAGCAAATCAAAATCTATTTTTTCTACAAGGTGCCCCTGTTCCTCCAAATTTTTTCCTAAAACGTTTATGCTATTTTTTATTTCCTCATCAAGAGAATCATGCTCCATCACCTGTTTTAAAAAACAAAATTTTATTTTTTTTTGGGGGATATTGATGACAGAATTTGACTTTTGTAGCAGTGTTGTTTGCATGGTACTGTCCTGCTTATCAGGCTGGCACATAATATCGAGTAATAATGAAATATCTGCAATGTTTTTTCCAAAAATTCCTATCTGGTCAAAAGAAGAAGCATAAGCAATCAATCCATACCGGGAGATGCGACCATAGCTGGGTTTAAGCCCGATAATACCACAAAAATCTGCGGGCTGCCTTACCGAACCGCCAGTATCACTACCCAGACTTAGCATACACATACCTGCCTGTACTGCCACAGCGCTGCCGCCCGAAGAACCGCCCGGTACCTTTGTTTCATCCAAAGCATTTAATACTTTTCCATACACAGAATTTTCATTAGTGCTGCCCATGGCAAATTCATCACAATTGCAATTACCAATTATAATGGCATCCTCATTCAGTAAATATTGTAAAGCGGTGGCAGTATATAAAGAAATAAAATTTTTTAAAATAGCTG
>JAYUBR010001023.1:0-1113 GCA_043740775.1 Ferruginibacter sp.
AGATGGCATAATAGTCTAAGTAAAATTGATAAAATGAACAACAGGCATAGCATTTTTTCTGTGCCTGTTTTTTATAATGCAACAGTTTAAAAGTGCTTAAAACATGCTGCCCTTCAGCTTGATTTTTAAAATAATATCTTGTTGTGTGATGCCTAAGCATCATCTTAAAAAAATGATAGAACAAACTGAACTGGTTGTTAGCAAATGGGAATACAACCCACCATTGAACTTTATTGAAACGGGAGAATTATTCAGTTCCATTTCTTTTGAGGTAATGAAAAAAAGAACAGCCAAAAAAAAGAAATTGCCTGCAGGTTTACCTGCGAATTTGTTTTTAAAAAGAAAAAAATACTGGAATATGTGGCAGGAGATACTTATGTAATTGACCTTGCGGACGTAATTGATAAAAGCGAATTGCAAACCATGGTGAGGAATTGCTACAGTAAATTCAAAGAAAAATTCGATCTTAGAAAATTAGGTACAGTACTCGAAAATAAAACCCTTGGTGGCGTTCAACGAAAATATGCATGATCTTGATCCGATACTGTTGTTGCTGAATGAATAATTTTATTACACTGGGTTTTATTTGCATCAATTTCTTTCGCCTTTCGGATATACTTTTAAAAAGGAAGTAACACTATTGTTTCACCTGACTGGAGAAGAAACTTTTACAGTCTCAAGCCGGTATTTGTTTCCCAGCTTTAATGATGGTTTATACAGTTGATACAATATCTCTCCAAATAAAAATATGGCCGCAGCAATGCCAAATTTGCTGCCGGAAAAAATAAAATTATTTTTTATTAATCCATTCACAGTATTCAACGCTACATAACCACCGGCGCCTAACCGAAACAGCAGCCCGTTTTTTATCCATACCCAATGCAGGTGACCGGCCTGCCGGTTAATGGTTACCTGGTCGTTAGGATAATAAAATTGCACTCCCTTTTTGGGCATGGCATACACATCGGTAATGGCTACCGGAAATTCCGGGTAATGTGCGGTATCTGCCCCCATTAAACTATAGTGTATCACAAAAGTACTCAGGTAAAAAGAATCGTTTTGCACTTTTGTAATATAGGCTGTATACCATTCTTTATTTTTCAACTGAAAATT
>JAYUBR010001024.1:0-12593 GCA_043740775.1 Ferruginibacter sp.
TATTGTAAACTATTACATCCTATCTTCACTTTGGTTTTTCATAGGATATTGGATTTTAAAGCGGGACTAGATTTCTATCTTGGTCCCTTTTTTATTTTAATCCCACTTGCTTTTAGCCGTTTTAAATTGGTTCAAACTTTTTCTATCATCCCTTCTTTGCTGATACGGATCTTTTTTTCTGCTTGTAAATAATTAAATACTTTCCAGAATTTTTCCTTTTTAATTCCTTTTAAATTCTTTAAAAATTCTTTGTACAACAGAGCATGTTCTGATACCTGGTGAAAAATTTCACCGGTAATGAGGGCAAATTCTTCTATACTAATCTGCAAGTCCTGCTGACGGATACAGTTATCACAAATGCCACAAGCCTTTACATTGATATCATTAAAATAAGCTGCAATAATCCGGCTTCGACATTGAATGGTTTGCTGAACGTAACCGGTAATTGCCTTTACCCGTTTTTCGAAATTTATTTTCCGTTGTGCATAATCAGATAAGTTAATCACAAAACTATCCGTATACATCCGGTTTTGTAACAATGTTACTTGTGGTTTATCTTTCCGGGGCGAATACTCAATTATTCCTGATTGATTTAAAACCTGTAGTTGCTGCAATACGTCGGGTAATTTTTTATGTATAAAATTTGCCAGTTGTGTTTCATAAATGGGAGCGGCAAAATCAAAAATACCTTCATAACTCCGTAGCAAACCTTTTATAACCGGTTCCAGGTGCGGGTACTGTTGTTCAAATTCATTCAATTCATTTTTTTCGCAGGTAAAAACCGCTGTAGAGGGTTTAAAAAAAACTTCATTAAACATTAGTATATCTTCCTGCTCCAGCGTTTTAATGACATAGGTTGCGGTAAGGATATTTATTTTAAAAGCAGCGGCAAATACAGCCAGATCAAAATCATACCTTATACCTTCGCCACTACCAGCAGCAACCTGCAGGTAATTCATAACGGCTGTATATACTTTTTTTATTTCTTCTTTTTCAGGGTAACGAATATCCGATTGTAATTGCAGGTCATCTAGTTCCCTATCGCTGTATAACAAAACTGCATAGGCTCTTTTGCCGTCACGCCCTGCCCGGCCGGCTTCCTGGTAATAGTTTTCCAAACAATCGGGTACATCGTAATGTACCACTACTCTTACATTTGGTTTATCTATGCCCATGCCAAAAGCGTTGGTACAAGCCATCACCCTGGTGTTGCTATTGATCCAATCTTCCTGTCGTTTGTTTCTTTCTTCATTACTCATCCCGGCATGGTAATAACTTGCATTTATTTTATTCATCAATAAAAGATCTGCAACATCTTTGGTATGCCTGCGGCTTTTACAATATATAATGGCGCTGCCTTTTACATTGTTTAATATTTCCAGCAGTTTATTTTGTTTGCTTGCTACATTAAAAGTACTGTACGAAAGATTGGCTCTTTCAAACGACTGTTGAAACCGTTGCTGATTTTTTGAAAAAACTAATTTCTCACAAATATCATCCTGTACTGTTGCCGTAGCAGAAGCTGTCAATGCCAGTATTGATACAAATGGAAGATATTCCCGCAGTTTTGCAATACGGGTATATGGCGGCCTGAAATCGTATCCCCATTGAGAAATACAATGTGCCTCATCTACCGCAATAAGATTAATATTCATGGCCGGCAAATACTCCAAAAATAAATTTGTTTCCAGCCGTTCCGGCGATACATAGAGAAACTTATAATTGCCATGCGCCGCATTCTGTAACGTTTTTTTTACTTCTAAAAAAGACATACCAGAATAAACAGACAATGCCGGGATGCCTTTATTTTTTAAATTTTGAACCTGGTCTTTCATCAACGCAATCAACGGACTGATCACCAGGCACAAGCCATCTTTGGCTAAGGCAGGTACCTGGAAGCAAATGGATTTACCTCCGCCAGTAGGCAATAAGGCAAGCGTGTCTTTTCCTTCCAGCACGGCGTTGATGATGTCTTCCTGCAAAGGCCGGAAAGCATCATAACCCCAATATTGTTGTAGTATTTCTTTTAGATTTGGCAAATTAATGCGGTTGAACAATTGTAAGATTTAGTTCCTTTATTTTCTTAAAATCTTTATCCGCAGTTAACAATGGAATGTTTAAATAGATTGCCGTGGCGGCTATGATAGCATCGGGTATTTTTAATATATAAATTTGCTTTAAAGAAATCGTAAGGTGTTTGATATTTTCTGAAAAAGGAATTATTGTACAGTTATCAATTATTTTTCTACGGTATTTAAGTTGCAATGGTGTAATGCCTTTACTACCTAACAATTCAATTTCTGTAATTTCTGAAATATAAAATTCATTGTCTGTGTATTCAAAAACACCCTGATTGCCTGAAATGAAATATAAAAGAATATTGGTATCGGCTAAATATTTACTGCCATTCATTGCGAACTTTTTTTTGAAAATCCAGCCCGTCCACTTCTTTTTTATTTATGCCAAACAGAGCTGCCATTGAAGTTTTGGGAGTGAATGCTTTATTTTTAGTACGGCCGGTAGAAGAAGTTTTTTTACCTTTTTTTATTTTATTTTTTAATTCCATCTTTTCTTATTTATTCAAATATAACATTTTTATACTACTTTTTTAAAGTTAAGCGTAACCGAATTAATAGCCAGTACCACATCGCTGAAACCCATTGCCAATGCGGCTATACCCGGATGCAGCAGTCCCGCAGCGGCAACAGGTATGGCTACAATATTATAAATAAAAGCCCAGAAAAGATTCTGTTTAATGGTACTAAAAGTATGTTTGCCCAGCCCCAGTGCCAATGGTAAATGTTGTATGCCTTTGTTCATCAATACTACCTGTGCGGTTTGCATTGCCAGTTGCGAAGCATCGGCCATGGAAATGCCAATAGTAGCTTTCGCCAGTGCCGGTGAATCATTGATACCATCACCTACCATGGCCGTTGGATTAGCCTTGGTTAACTGTTCAATTACCAGTAATTTTTCTGTTGGTTTTTTTTGTGCAAATACCTGATCAATGCCAAGGGCATCCGCAACCCTTTTACACCTTTCGTAACTATCACCGCTTAGTAAAATGGTGGTAATGTTTTTTAAATGCAGGTAACGGATTACCTGTTTGGATTCTTCTCTTATTTCATCTTCCATATCTAACCAGCCAATAACCTCATTGTTTTTTATCAGATAAGCAGTATGGCTTTCTTCTGAAAGTATTGCCATATGGGTAAGGTTATTATTGCCTAACTGGTAAACATTTCCATCACCATCTGTTGCCGTCATTCCAATACCTTTTATTTCTTCAATTTTTTTCCAGGAAATAGTATTGTTGGTTTTCCATTTGTGGTTAATCACTTTTGCAATAGGATGATTGGAATATTTTTCCAGCGAAAAAACAATGCGTTTAAACTCCTCTTCAGGTAAAAGGGAAGAGTGAAAACCAGTAATAATAAATTCTCCTTTTGTAAGGGTGCCTGTTTTATCAAACACCACTGTTTTAATATCCTTAAACAGTTCAAGGCTTTTTGCGTTGCGGAAAAGGATCCCATTTTTTGCAGCCCGGCCAAGCCCAACAGCAATGGCAGCAGGTGTTGCAAGCCCCATTGCACAAGGGCAACTGATTACCAATACCGCAATACTTCTCATTAGAGAACCGGTTACACCTGCATCAACAACAAAATAATTGATAAAAAAAGTAAGTAAAGATATACCCAAAACTACCGGTACAAATACAGCGCTTATTTTATCTGCCAGTTGCTGGATGGGTGGTTTTTCGCCTTGAGCCTGTTTTACCAGGTTTAAAATATTACTCAATACCGTGTCTTTACCGGTAGCAGTTACCTGTGCTTTTACAGTACCGTCCATTAAAATGCTGCCACCAATAAGGGCATCTTTTTTTTGTTTGTGTAATGGAATACTTTCACCGGTTAACAAGGCTTCATTTACCTGTGCATCGCCCCATAATATTTTGCAATCCATTGGTATCTGTTCGCCACTTTTAATCAATATTAAATCACCGGTACGCAGTTGTGTATTTTCTACCGGAAAAATATTTTCTTTATGTTCATCATCAAAGGCAATCATATTGGCCATTACTTTTTGCTGACCCGCTAATTTATTTAATTCTTTTTGGGTAAGAGAAACAGAGCGGTTTTCCACCCATTCACCCAAAAATACCAGAGTAATGATGGTGGCAGTAGTTTCATAAAACACATAATCCATTCCATAGTTGCCCAGCGTGCCAATGAGGCTGTACACGAATGCAGCCGTTGCACCAATCGCAATCAGCACATTCATATTGGGGATACCACTGCGTAAACTTTTAACGGCACTTACTCCAAAGTAACTCATCCCCACAATATAAACGGGTAAACAAATAGTTAGTTGAGTATAGGGGTTCATTAAAAAATGAATATGCCAGGGTAGCATGTGCAGCATTAGTATTACTGTAAAAGGCAGGCAAAATAAAAATCTTTGCAGATGATTTTTAAACAGTTTAAAAGGTGGTTGAATGTTAGTGGGATGCGATTCGTTTACCACCGTGTACCCCAGGCCGGCAATCCCTTTTGCCAATTGATCTTTCGGCGTGCCGCCATTCAGTTCAAAGCTTACATCGCCACCGATAAAATTTACTTTTACATTTTTTAATCCTTCTTTATTAAGATATTTTGAAATTGTAAGTGCACAATTGGTACAGTCCATTCCTTCTACTTTCCATTCTACTTTTTCCATGCTACAAAATTATTGTTTGTGATTGTTACGTGATTACTAATGAAGGAAAATATCTTTGCAACATGGAGTTAATTTTTACACTGAATGAAATAGAATCTGCTGCTGCAAAATTTGCACGTTTAACTGCTGCGTATAAAGTATTTGCTTTGGAAGGAGAAATGGGGGCTGGTAAAACTACTTTCGTTCATGCATTTTGCAAAGTAGCCGGTGTAAAAGATACCATCAGCAGTCCCACATTTTCTATCATCAATCAATATATTACCCAACAGCAGAAAATTATTTATCATATAGATTTGTATCGTTTAAAAAATGAAGAAGAAGCCATACAGGCAGGCGTAGAAGATTGCTTATTTAGCGGCAATACCTGTTTTGTGGAATGGCCTCAAAAAGCACCGGGTATTTTTCCTGATACAACATTGCATATCACCATTACTGCAATTGACATGAATACCCGAAAGCTGAAAATTAATTTGTAATTTGTACACTTCAACCTGTAAAAATCATGGCAACATCAAAACCATTTGTATCTCCCTCTTTTAGTTATGAAACCCTGGAAGAAACCCTGGATATAAAACCTAAAGGGGAAGAATTATTTATTGGTATACCGAAAGAAACCTCCTTTAGCGAAAACCGCATTGCGCTTACACCCGAAGCGGTTGGGGTGATGGTTGCCAATGGCCACAGGGTGGTGGTGGAAACAAAAGCCGGCGAAGGTGCCAGTTACAGCGATACCGATTACAGTGATGCAGGGGCTAAAATTGCCTATGATAAAAAAGAAGTTTTTGAGTGTGATATATTGGTAAAAAGCGCCCCCGTAAGTGAGGGTGAATGTGAGTTGTTAAAACCACACCAATATATTATTTCGCCCATACACCTTGCGGTAATGAAACGGGAGATTCTGCAGAAAATGATGGATAAAAAAATTACTGCATTGAGCTTTGAAAACTTAAAAGATGACAGCGGCCATAACCCCATTGTACGCAGTATGAGCGAAATAGCAGGCAGTGCGGTTATGTTGATTGCCGGGCAGTATTTAAACAATGCCAATCATGGAAAAGGCGTACTGGTAGGAGGTATCAGCGGTATACCGCCTACAAAAGTAATTATTATTGGCGCAGGTATTGTAGGCGAGTATGCCGCACGAACAGCCCTTGCAATGGGTGCCAGTGTAAAGATTTTTGACAACAGTATTTACCGGTTAAAAAGGTTGCAGAATAATATTGGCGGACGTTTGTGGACCTCGGTTATTGAGCCTAAAATTTTATCGAAGCAATTAAAAACCTGCGATGTGGCAGTAGGAGCTTTAAGCAGTACCGGTGGCCGTACGCCCATTATTGTAACGGAAGAAATGGTGAGTAATATGCGGCCCGGAACGGTGATTGTGGATGTAAGTATCGACAGAGGTGGATGTTTTGAAACCAGCGAAGTTACCACACTTGAAAAACCGGTGTTTAGAAAGTATGATGTAATACATTATTGCGTACCAAATATCCCCAGTGGTTTTGCACGTACCGCTTCTCAGGCAATCAGTAATGTACTGATGCCTTTATTGCTTGAAACAGCAGATGATGGCGGCATTGATAATGTGGTTTGGTACAAAATAAATATCCGCAGCGGTATTTACATGTTTAAGGGCAGCCTTACCAATTTTTATTTAAGCGAACGGTTTGATTTAAAATATACTGATTTAAACCTGCTGATTGCCAGCAGGCGATAACATCAAAACAAATTATAAAATTTAATTTTGATACAATGAGTTACTCAATTCCTACAGGAGATAGAAAATATACATATGTTGAATATATGGTCATGGAAGAAGTAAGTACAGATCGGCATGATTTTTATCATGGAGAAATATTTACTATGGCGGGTGGTACTGCTAACCACCATCAGATTGGGCAAAATATTAATGCAGCATTAATGAACAGATTTAGGCCAGATGGATGCTTTATAAGCCTCGAAGGTGTAAGGTTAGAGTTATTGAAAGAAAATTTTTATTTGTATCCGGATGTTTTTTTAACCTGCGATGAACGGGATAAAAAAAATAATCTTTTCAAAAACTTTCCTTCAATAATTTTTGAAGTACTTTCTGACTCTACAGCATTGTACGATAAAGAAGTAAAACTGAAATATTACAAGCGAATTGAGAGTCTGAAATATTATGTACTTGTTGCCCAAAAAGAAGTAATGGTGGAAGTGTATAGCCGTATCAGTAATACCCAGATATGGAAATACCAAACCTTTGAATCTATTAATGAAATGATTGAATTTGAAGACTTGGTCTTTGCATTACCACTTGCTATAATCTACGATGGTATTGAATTTGAGGCGGTATAACATTTTATACAAGGCCGGTTGAACTAAACTTGCTTGTAATCCCCAATAGCAATCACTGCATCACAAAAATTATATTCCAGTAAATCGTTGCTACTAATTATTACCATTTTATTGGCTGTGTAATTAGTAATCAATTGCCTGTACAATGCAATGCCTTCCGCATCCAGATTGGTAGTGGGCTCATCTAACAATAAAACCGGTGTATGACAAAAAAATGCCTGCGCCAGTTTCAGCCTTTGTTTCATGCCGCTGCTGTAATAACGTATCTGTTTATTAATTGCTTTTTTCAAACCTGCAATTTCAAGTATTTCAACATCCGGCAGTGTAAGTAATTTAAACTGTTTATGAAAATGCAAAAATTCCCCGGCAGTCATTTCTTCAATCAATTCCAAATAAGGAGCAGCTATGGAGATGTGCTGAAAGTGTTGTTCGTTCTCTATCGGTTTTTGTTGCAGTGTAAAATCAACGGTTCCTTCATTGTGCGAAAGTGAACCGGATAAAACCTGTAACAAGGTAGATTTACCGGAACCATTTGATCCGGTAATGGCATATTTTTTATTGTCCAAAAACTGGTAGCTGCAATGCCGGAAGATCCATTCCCGGTTAAATCTTTTGCCAACATTATTTAAAGTGATTTGCATTTTTTATAAGAGCAGTGCTAAATTCCTGAGACTGTTTTGCTGAAGATAAAGACTGGCTGGTGACGTTTAATAAAAGACTATTATTTTTGAGTAATTGGCAATTCTGGTAATACTGCTCATAACTATTCATCATCCTGGCTGCCCTTGGTAAAGCGTTTAATAATACCTCTTCCGCTTTCCCTGATAAAAGTTACAATTTCATCTCTTTCATCTGTAGCCGGTAATTCCTCTTCAATAAAATTCAGCGCCTGGGATGTGTTCATTGCCTTATTATAAATGATGCGGTAAATATCCAGGATCTTATTGATACGGTCAATGGAAAAACCTTTGCGTTTTAGACCGATTGAATTTACGCCCGCATAGCTCAGTGGTGTGCGTCCGGCTTTGATATAAGGTGGTACATCTTTACTAACCAATGAGCCGCCACTTATGAATGCATGTTGCCCTATTTGCACAAATTGGTGAATGGCACACATGCCAGCCAATATTGAATTATCGCCCATTGTTACATGACCCGCCATTTGCGTGCTGTTGCTCATAATACAGTTGTTACCCACAATGCAGTCATGCGCAATATGACTGTAAGCCATTATCAGGCAATTGTTGCCTACCTTGGTTGTCCAGCGGTCTTTACTTCCCCGGTTAACGGTTACAAATTCACGGATGGTGGTATTGTCGCCAATTTCAACCGTAGTCTGCTCGCCTTCAAATTTAAGATCCTGTGGAATGGCAGCTATCACAGCACCGGGAAAAATACGGCAGTTTTTACCGATCCTGGCACCTTCCATAATAGTAACGTTGCTTCCAATCCAGGTACCTTCGCCAATTTCTACGTTGGGATGAATAACAGTGAATGGGTCAATTTTTACATTGGTAGCCAGCTTTGCGTTGGGATGTATGTATGTGTGGGGATGAATCATTTTTTTAATTTGCTGATTAGCTAATTTGCTGATGTGCCAATTCGTTAAAAATAAAGATTGCTATGTTTTCAAATAGTTTAATAAATCAGTTGAGTGTATTTAATTAGCAAATTAGCTAATCAGCACATCAGCTAATTACGTTTTACTAATTGCGCTGTTAAATCACCTTCTGTACAAAGCCTATTGCCAACAAAAATGCTGCCCCGCATTACACAAATGCCACGGCGAATGGGCTCTATCAATTCCATTTTTAAAATCATTGTATCGCCGGGTACTACTTTTTGTTTGAATTTACAATTTTCAATCTTTATAAAATAGGTATCGTATTGTCCTTCGGGCATGGCATTGATGCAAAGAATTCCACCTGTTTGTGCCAGTGCCTCTACCTGTAAAACGCCCGGCATTACAGGGTTGCCGGGAAAATGGCCCTGGAAAAAGTATTCATTGAAAGTTACATTTTTTATGCCTACTATTTGTTTATCCGTCAATTCAATGATCTTATCAACCAATAAAAAAGGATACCGGTGAGGCAAGGTTTTTTCTATCTGCTGCAATGAATAAACCGGCGGTTGGGTAGGGTCGTAAATAGGAATACCCTTGGTATGTTTGTTTTTTTTGATGTAGTTTTTTATTTTTTTTGCAAACTCTACATTGCTGCTGTGGCCTGGCCTGTTGGCTATAATATGTCCTTTAATCGGATACCCAATTAAGGCAAGATCACCAATTACGTCCAGTAATTTATGCCTTGCTGGTTCATTGGGAAATCGCAGTTCAAGGTTATTCAGGTATCCCTCGCTTTTAACTTCTACCCGATCCCTGCCGAAGGCTTTTGCCAGCCGGTTCATTTCTTCTTTTGTTACAGGTCTGTCAACTACTACAATGGCATTGTTTATGTCGCCACCCTTTATAAGGTTGTTATCCAGCAAGGCTTCCAGCTCGTGTAAAAAACAAAAAGTACGGCAGGGGGCAATCTGGCTCTGAAAATCATGCATGCTTTTTAAACTGGCATGTTGTGTTCCCAATACCGGGCTGTTAAAATCTATCAGTGTAGTTAATTTGTAATCAGTAGCAGGCAACACTGTCATCTCTACCCTTTTTATATCGTCGTAGTATGAAATATTATTATCGATAGAATACCATGCCTTAGCGGCTTCCTGTTCCAGTATGCCCCCTTCGCTGATAATTTCAACAAAGGGTTCGCTGCTGCCATCAATGATGGGTATTTCCGGCCCGTTTACTTCAATCAGGCAATTGTCTATTCCCATACCAACCAATGCCGCAAGGATATGTTCTACTGTACTTATTTTTGCTTCGCCAATTTCCAGCGTAGTTCCCCTGGAAGTATCTGTTACCAGGTCGCAATCTGCTTTAATAATCGGCATTCCCGGAAGATCAATGCGTTGAAACTGGAAGCCAAAACCTGCATTGGCAGGCCTCAACGTCATATCTACATTAATACCTGTATGCAAACCTGTACCTGATATGCTGATGGCGGATAATAGAGTATGCTGTTTATCGGGGTTAAAATTTGCATCCATACTTAACTGGGTTATTTTATAAATTGCGGCAAAGATATTTTATTTTTTGGCATCCGGTGAGGGTATATAATCGTTGCAGCTTTTTTTAAAGGCCGCGTAAACAAACATTGAAAAGGAATGGACAAAATTTATTGACAAATTAAATTGTCTTTTAAACCAATGAAATTACAATACACATAAGTGTTTTGGCAGAATAAGATTAAAAGTTAGAAAAGCAGCGGCAGGGTAAATGAATGAGTTTTTTTATCCCTTTTGTATTAATAACTCTTTCACTAATCTTTCAAGCTCCTCTATTCTTTTTTCCATCTTTGGAAGGCTTCTTATCATTGCCTGGCTTCGCAATGCTGCCGTATAGTCAAAAGCCGGGGAACCTGTTACAGAGGTATTAGGGTTTTTGATGGATTTGCTTACGCCGCTTTGTGCATTTATTTTACTGCCGTCGGCAATCTGCAGATGTCCTACAATACCTACCTGTCCTCCAATCATAACATTGTTGCCAATTTTGGTGCTTCCGCTTATGCCTGCCTGTGCAGCAATCACAGCGTTATTACCTATTTCTACATTGTGGGCAATTTGCAAAAGGTTATCCAATTTGGCGCCAGCCATTATCCGGGTACTGCCCATGGTGGCCCTGTCAATAGTGGTGTTGGAGCCAATCTCCACATCGTCTTCAATAATTACATTGCCAATTTGTGGTACTTTTTTATAGGTGCCATCCGCTTGCGGGGCAAAGCCAAATCCATCGCTGCCAATCACCGTACCGGCATGAATGACCACATTTTTACCGATAATACAATGGTGATATATTTTTACTCCTGGGTAAATAATGCTGTTTTCGCCAACTATTACATTATTGCCAATATAGGCAGATGGAAAAATTTTGGCACCATTGGCAATGATGGCTCTTTCGCCAATGTAGGCAAAGGCACCTATAAATACCTGATCGCCAATTTTGGCAGTGGCATCTACATATGCAGGTTGCTGTATGCCCGTTAACTGTTGATTTTGTATTTGCTGATATTTGTCAAGTAAAGTAGCAAAGGCAGTATAGGCATCCGGCACACGGATCAGCGTAGCCGAAACAGGTTGTTTAAGTTCCTGCGCAGCGTTAATTATAATGATAGAAGCCTGTGTGCTGTATAAGTATTCTTCATATTTAGGGTTGGCTAAAAAGGCCAGTTCACCTTCAACAGCTTCTTCTATTTTGCCAAAAGATGCTACAGTGGTGTCAGCATTACCTTCAACTTTGCCATCAATCATCAGTGCGATTTGTGCTGCGGAAAATTGCATATTTTTTTAAGCTTTAAGCATATAACACGGCGCTTTACAATTGCTTTGGGGAATGTAAAAAGCTACCGGCTATCTTGAGTAACAAATGTAATATTTTTTAACCTTGCTCTTCATGTTTTGATTGATAAGGGCATTATCCACTGCTGAAATATCTTTCACCGAACCATCCTTAAACAAAATATGAATATTTTCATTTTCAAAATTATAGGTGTTGCTCACCGCTTCCCCGGTAAATACCAGCCAGCCTGCTTCAGCGGCATCCAGACTATATTTTTCCATAACCGCTGTAGTTTTTTCTGCCACAAGCTTTTCATCAACGGGTACGGCGGTATATGTAATTTTTAATAAACGGCGATTAATAATTCCATCACACAATACAGACAATATTCTATCTTCATGGGTGCACCATTCTTTAATGGCACTCATCACATCATAATCATCCAGTTGGCAAAATTCCTGCAGGGTTACTGTATGGATGGGCTCATTAATAAACTTATTGAGTTGGGTTCTGCTAAAGGCTTTGATGTGTTTAGCCCTTGTAATAATACGCTGTAACATCTGCTCTGCACACAAAACCGTTTTATGCAAATATACCTGCCAGTACATTAAGCGACGTGCTACTAAAAATTTTTC
The DNA here is from genome assembly GCA_043740775.1 of Ferruginibacter sp. GTDB lineage: Bacteria > Bacteroidota > Bacteroidia > Chitinophagales > Chitinophagaceae > Ferruginibacter. The sequence continues at coordinate 12,076 of JAYUBR010001024.1, forward strand.
GATAGAATAAATCGCTTTTTCCTCCACCATTAATTCGCCATTGTGTACTGTTAGCATTTTTATAATCCGGTCGTAGCCGATCACACCCTCACTAACACCGCTGAAAAAACTATCCCTCGTTAGATAGTCCATCCTGTCTACATCCAGTTGCCCGCTCACAAGCTGGTAAAGAAATTTTTTGGGATACACATTGGTAAAAATATCTATGGCAATCTGCAGTTGTCCGTTAAATTGTTTGTTTAAATCCTGCATCAGCAATAAAGAAATAGATTCATGCTGCATACCTTCAATCAAAACATTTTCAAGCGCATGGCTAAAAGGTCCATGGCCCACATCATGCAGCAGTATAGCCACTTTGGCGGCCAGCTCTTCTTCTTTTGAAATATCTATGCCTTTATTTTTTAATTCAGTCAGCGCATTGCACATTAAATGATATGCACCCAATGAGTGATGTAACCTGGTATGTACCGCTCCCGGGTAAACCAGGTGTGCCATGGCCATCTGGTGAATGCGGCGCA
>JAYUBR010001025.1:0-1111 GCA_043740775.1 Ferruginibacter sp.
AAAATCCATTTGCATGTTTTAGAAAATAAAAATATTGCAGATGCGGTGGATAAATTCGTCCAGGATCAGAAAGCTGATTTACTGGCAATGTTCACTCACCGGCTGGACTTCTATGAGAAATTTTTTGGTAAAAGCGTAACACGTCAATTCGCCTTTCACTGTGCGGTGCCATTATTAACATTTAATAAAACAAATTATTGTGCAATGCCTTGCAGACAGGAATGACCTCCATCATTGAAAAGTGGAGTCCCGATGGCTATCGGGACCAGCTGAGCTACTTAGTAGTTAAAGTGGACTTGGCAAGCATAAGTTCGAACTTTTTAATAACGGATTTAGCCTCGATTTCAGGAATTAAAGAAAATTCAATTAAGATTTCCCTGTCCTTTGACTATGTAATTCCGCGGCGGAATAACCAGCAATAGTTTAACTGGGGATCCCAGACAGGCTCCCGTCGTTGCGCCAGCAAATTAGATCAAAGTCCACATGCAATTTCATTACTGAAAACCCCCATCTTAAAAAAAATTGAAATTAAAAGAGGGCCAGTTTAACTTTTTAAATCAAAATCCAAAATTAAGGCCATAAATGGTCTCGGACAAATTGATGTCAAAAATGGCTGCTAAAAAGTAGGATTCAATTCAGATCAAATTCGTCGTGCGCGGTTTTGCAATGTATGCAGAAGGTTAGCCCGCTTCTAATCCAATGTCATCATTGGCACAAAGAAAAAAAACCGATGTTTTTAAACATCGGCTTGAACCAATTCTATTTTATTTAAAAAATATTATTTCCCATCATCCAACCTGCTATCACTCTTCAATGCATTCTTAATAGCGACGTACAAATCATTGTATCCATCGGAATTGGCAGGATCAATATCAATTTTTCCATTATTGTTCTTATCTGTTAAACCCGTAATAAGAGCACTTTGAATAAGTTTGAGCATTTGATCAAGACCCATCTTAATGGTTAGACCCACATCATTGTTATTGACAATTACATTTTTCGTCTTATCGATAAAGTTAATTTTTAATGATTCGGGGGTGTCACTCCAAAACTCAAACGCCGCTCCGTTAATTGTGCCCGAAATTGAAATGGATTTCCCATTCATTGCATC
>JAYUBR010001026.1:0-1110 GCA_043740775.1 Ferruginibacter sp.
AGTAGAAGAAGCACCAGTTACTGCACCTGTAGAAGATGCACCTGCTGCCTCCGAAGAAGCTAAAACAGAAGAATAAACTAACTCTGTAATTAACTTGGCAAGTCCCGCATTTATTGTGGGACTTTTTTTATTATTCACCTATCCTCTTCCTCTACGAAGAGGTTAGGTGAGATTTAAATAAATTAACTTGCACCCATCATGGCACAATATTTTAAGATAGGAAAATTAGCGGCAAGCACAGGTTTAAAAGGCGAATTAATATTACAACACAGCCTGGGCAAGAGAACTTCTTTAAAAGGGTTAGATGCTATTTTTCTGGAAGATAAAAAGGATAGTTTTTTGCCATACTTTATACAGGCTACACAAATAAAAAGTGAAACAGAAACGATTGTAAAGTTAGAGGGGATAGATTTGATGGAAGTGGCCAGAAAGCTTACGCCTAAAGAAGTTTGGCTTGCGGAAGAAGACTTTAATAAATATGCCGCCAGGGCAGCGCCAATAGCATTGCTGGGATATGATATAATAGATGGCGAAAATAATTTAGGAGAAATTATTGAAGTAATAGAACAGCCACACCAGGTACTTTGTACCATCATTTACAAAGGCAATGAAGCCCTTATACCCGTGCATGAAAAAAGCCTGCTGAAAATTGATAAAAAAAGCAGGAAAGTTTTTGTAGTGATACCGGATGGTTTGCTGGATATTTACGGGTAACCCGTTTGGCAGTTTAAACCCCTGTAGCAGTTATGATGGACGATAGGTGATGGCTCATAGTGGTTCACCTCAATATGTAAGCGGACTTTCCTATTTGAAAAACATTAAACCTTAACGGTTTAAACTTTAAACGTTTTTATGCAACGCATCATAGCACATTTTGACCTGGATTCTTTCTTTGTTTCGGTAGAAATATTAAATGATCCTTCTCTCAAAGGCAAGCCAGTAATAGTGGGCGGCCGGGATAGGGGTGTGGTAGCCGCATGCAGTTATCAAGCAAGAAAATTTGGAATACATTCTGCCATGCCTTCTGCAAAAGCAAGACAGCTTTGCCCCAATGCAATTTTTGTAGGTGGCCACAGAAGCGATTACAGTAAATATTCCCGGTGGGTTACA
>JAYUBR010001027.1:0-3970 GCA_043740775.1 Ferruginibacter sp.
CTAAGGTTAAACATCCGAAAATTGAATTATTCCAACATTATAGAATAGCCCTTTGAACGTTGTTTAAATTTTATAAATCAAAACAACCTACACATCAAACGTTGCCCTTGGCGATGGACTAACACTCAGCGAAACAAAATCATTTTGCAGAAACTTATAATAGCCCGTAATGGCAATCATAGCGGCATTGTCGGTACAATATTCAAAGGCAGGAATAAAAGTTTTCCAGCCCATATTATCACCTGTTTCTTTCAGTGCTTTGCGCAGGCCGCTGTTGGCACTTACGCCACCCGCAATGCAGATATGTTTAATGCTGGTTTCTTTTGCTGCCTTCTTCAATTTGTTGATTAAAATGCTGACGATCCGGTGTTGAACAGATGCACAAATATCCGCCAGGTTATTGTCAATGAATTGTTGCTTCTCTTCTGTAGTGGCAGTAAAAGCCTCTTTAAAAACATTGCTGGTGCCGGCATTTTGTAAAAAATATAAGATGGAAGTTTTTAGTCCGCTGAAACTAAAATTTAATCCTTGTATTTGTGGCTCGGGAAACAAAAAACGTTTTGCGTTGCCTGTGGCAGCATACTTGTCAATCAAGGGCCCGCCGGGGTAGGGGAGTCCTAATAGTTTAGCCGTTTTGTCAAATGCTTCACCAGCAGCATCATCAATGGTTTCACCAATTACTTTCATTGCGGTTGGGGAGGTACATAAAACAATTTGTGTATGGCCACCGCTCACCGTTAAACATAAAAATGGAAAAGTGGGTTTGTTATCAGGAATTAAATTGGCCAGTACATGGGCCTGCATGTGATGCACAGCAATAAGTGGTTTATCCAATGCCAACGCCAGCGACTTGGCAAACTGTGCGCCTACCAGCAATGAACCAATCAACCCCGGAGCCTGTGTAAATGCAATGGCGCTGATGGATTGCAGTGAACAGCCACTTTCTTTGATGGCAATATCCACCACGGGTACAATATTTTGTAAATGCGCCCTGCTGGCCAGTTCGGGCACTACGCCGCCATATTTTTCATGTACTTTTTGCGTAGCAATACTATTGGATAAAATCCTGCCATCCACGCAAATGGAGGCAGCGGTTTCATCGCAGGAAGATTCAATTGCTAAAATGGTAACAGCCATAATGGGTAGTGAATGGTGAGTGGTGATTGGTGAGTGGTGAGTGGTGAGTAGTGAATGGTGAATGGTGAAATATTGACCATTGACCATTCACTCTTAACACTACTCATTCTTTTACTAAACCTCTGCCGCATCATACACCACCACCTTTGCCCATAAGTGTCCATAGTTTTTTATAAACGCCTGGTGTATGGGATGGTCCTGATAAGTTTTTTGGCCGGTGGTATCATCAAAAAACATCAGTTCAGATACCTGCCACGTTGTATCCACCACCTCTCTTTTTTCGGTGCTTGCCAGTACGCCTACATGTATTTTACGGATAGTTTCAATTTTGGACAGTGTTTTTACACCTTCTACCAACTTGTCCCTGTCTTCAATGGAGTCAGGATTTTTTAGCCAGAAAAATACATGGTGTACCAGCTGTTTTTTATCTGCTGTTGCAGTAAGCGGAATAGCCGAAGCTGCTGTGCCGGCGGTTAATGCAGCGGCAACAGTTAAGAATTTTCTCCTGATAATTTTGGTCATATTTATGTGATTTGCTTTTAGCTGAGCAACAAAGATAAATTGTGATGCTCAAACTCAGCACAACTGGCTTTGCCTGAATAATTTTCACACAAGGGGCACAAAGAAAACACCGCCAAAATTCTAACGCCTGGTGCGCTTTGTTTTTCGTTGTTTCCTTTGCGTGAAAAAAATTATTCTGCTGTAGTTGGATCAATCATTGTCATTACCTCGTTTACAGCATTGGCAGGAAAACCGCCTTGCTTTGCATGTTCCCGAACCATTTCTTCATTGGGTGCAATGTAAACGCAATAGATTTTATCAGCGGTTACATAACTGTTTACCCACTGAATTTGCGGGCCCATTTTACTTAATACTCCACAGGATGTTTGTGAAATACCCTTTAACTGTTCAGCAGTTAATTTACCTGCACCGGGTATTTCTCTTTCAATTACGTACTTAGGCATAGTTGTAAATTTAAATAAAGAATAAAGATAACTGATATTAAATGTACTCATTTATCCTCAATGATTTGTAAAATTTTTGGCCAAAATTTTGTTGTCAATAACTGCTATAGAAGCATTGGGTGAACTTGCTTATTTTTACACAAACAAAAATTTATTTTATGCAGATAAGGTGTTTCTTAAATATTTCATTGGTGGTAGTTACCGCGGCGGTTGTAAGTTGCAATACAAAAAAAGTAAAGGAGGATACGGCACCCCCTGCAGCAAACACCAGTGCCAATACTAATTACAAGCCTGCTTTTGCCGGACAAACAAGGATAAAAAGCATCGTTACATCCACCCCTTACAAAGTAGATAAACTTGCTGAAAATTTAGGCAGGCCCTGGGCTATTATACCCATGCCTGATGGACGATTGATGATTACCGAAAAGTCGGGCTTTATCACCATTCATTCCGCAGACGGCGCATTGCTTAAAAAAGTAACTGGCTTGCCGCCGGTAGATGACCGGTCACAAGGTGGCTTGCTGGATGTTGCCCTTGATCCGGATTTCACCAAAAACAAAACCATCTACTGGTCATTTTCTCAAAAGGTGGGCGACGGAAATTTAACTGCAGTTGCCAAAGGTCAATTGAGTGCAGATGAAACCACCGTTCAAAATCCTGTAGTTATTTTACAGGCAACACCGGCGCTTAAAAGTGAAGCCCATTTTGGCTCAAGGCTGTTGTTTGATAAGGATGGAAATCTTTTTGTAAGTGCAGGGGAAAGATTCATATTGGAAGGAAGGGCACAGGCGCAGTTATTAAATTCAGGTTTGGGTAAAGTGTATAAAATTACCAAAGATGGTAAGCCTGCACCAGGTAATCCTTTTTTAAACCAGGCCGGTGCCAGACCCGAAATTTATTCTTATGGTCACCGCAATCCACAAAGCCTCGACATTAACCCGGTTACAGGTGATTTATGGGAAGCCGAGTTTGGTCCACGAGGTGGCGATGAATTGAATTTGATAAAGCCAGGTAAAAACTATGGCTGGCCGGTAATTACTTACGGTATAGAATATGAAGGTAATAAAATTGGCGATTCCATTCAGCAGAAAGAAGGTATGGAACAACCGGTGTATTATTGGGATCCGGTTGCATCGCCCAGCGGTATGGTGTTTTATACAAGCGACTCTATACCTGAGTGGAAGAACAACCTGTTTATTGCCTGCCTTAGCAGCACACATATTGACAGACTGGTAATTGAAAACAATAGGGTTGTTGGAGAAGAAAGTTTGTTGCTGGATAAGAAAGAAAGGTTCAGGGATGTAGCGCAAATGAACGGGAAGTTGTATGCTGTAACGGATGGCGGTTTATTGTTCAGGATTAGTAAAAAATAATTTTGTTTACACGGATTATTACGGATCTGCCTGGGGCAGGCAGGTTACATGAATTATAAATGCAGAAAATTTTATGGATAGCGCAGGCAAATAAGTATTTGCATGCGCTATCTTTTTGTAGAAACACAGATAATAATATTTGCTGTATGAAAAGGAAATTATTTTTCTGGATGTTGATTACTGGTATTGTATTTCAATTGCAGGCACAGGTAACCGTTGTGAAAACACAGGTACTTGTTGTTGGCGGAAGTACCGGCGGAACAGCAGCCGGCATACAGGCAGCAAGAAGCGGTGCTGCAACTATTATGGTAGAGCAAACCCATATGCTTGGCGGCATGTTAACTGCTGCAGCCGTGAGCTGCACCGATGGTAACGACGGACTTAAAAGCGGGATGTGGCAGGAGTTTCGGGCGGCTTTGTATAAACATTACGGAACCAACAATATCGGCAGCGGCTGGGTAAGCAACACCTGTTTTGAACCGCATGTGGGCGATA
>JAYUBR010001028.1:0-1107 GCA_043740775.1 Ferruginibacter sp.
TACCTGTATTATAAAACAAACGGGCAAATACCCATCATTGCCAGCGGGGGAATTTTTACAGGCGCTGATGCAAAAGAAAATATACAAGCTGGCGCTTCACTGGTTCAAGTTTGGACTGGTTTCATTTATGAAGGCCCTGCTATTGTAACAAACATTTGCAAATCGCTGTAGTAGATTTGCGCATTAAATTTTATTATGGAATATTTATTTACTTCAGAAAGTATTATCAGTTTTTTTGTGTTGGTGATTTTAGAAATTGTTTTGGGTATTGATAATGTAATATTTGTTAGCATTATCATTAACCGTTTACCGCCTGAAAAAGAAAAAACGGCCCGGCGTTTCTGGATGATAACGGGCATCATTACACGCAGTTTATTGCTGATGGCGCTTGGCTGGTTACTTACGCAAAAAGGCAAACCTATTTTTACAATTTTTAATAAAGGATTTGATCTTGCAAGCCTTGTAATGTTAGCCGGAGGACTATTTTTAATCTATAAAACAGTAATGGAAATACATCATAAACTGGAAGGTGAAGATGACAATTACCAGAACAGTAATAAGCCAATACTTACCATGGGTAAAGCGGTTGCACAGATCATGTTAATTGATATGGTATTTTCTTTTGACAGCATAATCACCGCAGGAGGTACTGCCGACCATGTTGAAATTATGATTGCAGCGGTGGTAATCGCCATGTTTATTATGTTTTTATTCAGCCCCAGAATTTCTTTTTTTATTCATAAACATCCGTCACTTAAAATGCTCGCCTTATCGTTTTTAGTAATGATTGGTTTATCGCTGGTGATAGAAGGATGGGATGCAGATAAAGCGCATGAACTTCATTTAAAAAATTACATTTATTTTGGAATGGCTTTTTCTTTTTTAGTAGAGATACTAAATATAAGCCTGATGAAAAGACAAAAGAAACGCCGTGTAGTAGAATTAAATGAACCTACATTAACGAAACGCAATGAGTCGGACCAGGCAAGTTGATAATTGCTTTTCAATTGAATTAATGGCTGCAAAGCAGCACTGCGGCTACAACGCCGGCGGTTTCTGTTCTTAACCTGGTATTACCTAATGCAACCGGCAAAAAATTATTTTGAA
>JAYUBR010001029.1:0-1104 GCA_043740775.1 Ferruginibacter sp.
GGTTGCTGTACATGTTGCAATGCACCAAAAGTAAACTGCTCTGTTGTATCATTTACAGTAACAGTAATGGTACGGCCATCAAAAACAGGAAATTCAATTTTTCCATTGGTACCTTTAATTTCGCACCAATCTTTTTCAGATGTTTCCTCAATACCAAAGCTCCAAACGCCACTAAACACAATACCGTTTTTAAACAAAATATTTCCTGACACCATATCATCGGCAGCGTACAATCCTGCCTGGTTGGTGGCTACTCCATTTATCTTTTCAGCATCACCAAAAAAATAAAGCATTAAATCAAGCTGGTGCGGTGCAAGGTCATGAAACAAGCCGCCACCCGATATGGAAGTATCTACCCGCCAGGCATTTTTATTATCCCTGAGTGCTTTTTCATTCAATGCCCTCTTGTAATAATCCAGCCTCACAAATCTTGTATCCCCAATTACTTTATCTGTAATTAATTGTTTTATCTTTTTAAAAAAAGGCTGTTCCCGCCGGTAATGGGCTACCACCAGTTTGGCATTTTTTTGCGTGGCCGCATGCACCATATTCATTGCAGCATCCGTATTTACGCTCATTGGTTTTTCAACATACACCCGCTTGCCTGCTGCCAATGCAGCGATGGTATACATTTCGTGTGAAGATGGTGGAGTGGCAATGTAAACAGCATTCACTTCCGGATCGTTGATGAGTTGTGCAGCATCACTGTACCATTTGGGTACGTTATGCCGTTGGGCATAATCTTTTGCCTTTGCAGCATCACGGCGCATTACGGCTACCAGGCTGGAATTATTTACTTTGCTAAAAGCCGGACCACTTTTTAATTCGGTAACATCCCCACAACCAATAATACCCCAGTTTATTTTTTTCATATCCGGTTGATATAACACGACAGCAGTTTCTTTCTGCAACATGTTTTTTCAGCAAATTAATTTTAAAAAATCAGTGGAAGTCATTTATCAAAAATGAACTACTTTTTTGATAAACTTTTATCTACCTGGTAGCCAAAAATAAAACCGGCAATACAACCTATCAGTGCACCTGTTAAAAGAGTTGCAATGCTGGTTGAGTCAATAAAATAGCTAACGCCAAGACCGAGTAAAC
>JAYUBR010001030.1:0-1104 GCA_043740775.1 Ferruginibacter sp.
TTCGGGTTGAAGATTAAATTTAGCAATGCTGTTTTTTTGAATGTAGGCTACGGCTTCATCCACAGAATCTGTTACCAAAAACAAATTGGTATCTTCCGGCGAAATGGTTAACTCTTTTTTCAATAGTTCAATATGCGCTATCAGTGCCGCATGAAATTTGGTGTCAAAAATTACGATGGGAAATTCGCTGATCATTTTAGTTTGTATCAGTGTCAGCGCCTCAAAGTATTCATCCAATGTACCAAAACCTCCCGGCATTACCACAAAGGCATAGGAGTATTTTAGCAGCAATGTTTTACGAACAAAAAAGTATTTAATGTTCACCCATTTATCTAAATAGGGGTTGTGCTGCTGTTCGTGCGGCAGTACGATGTTACAGCCAACGCTGCGGCCACCCGCTTCTTTGGCACCTTTGTTGGCGGCTTCCATAATGCCGGGCCCTCCACCCGTCATAATGGTAAAACCCAATTGGGCTATTCTTGCAGCCAGCTCTTCTGTTTTTTCAAAATAGGGGTGTCCATCTTTAAAGCGGGCCGACCCAAATATGGTAACGCAGGGCCCCACAAAATGCAGCGCTCTGAAGCCTTTTATAAATTCAAACAATACTTTTATAGCAAACTGTAATTCCTTCCAGCGGTTTTGCGGACCAGCTAAAAATTTGATTTCTTCTTTTACCGCTGCTTTCTTTTGTTCTTCTATCATCGTTTATAATTGGCATCAAACGTAGCGGTTTTTTTTGTCGCGGCAAAAAAGGAAACAGGGCATAGATAAAAATTCATTTTGAACCAAATGACAATGCGTATATATTTGCAATCCGTTTGGGGAATTAGCTCAGTTGGTAGAGCGCTTGCATGGCATGCAAGAGGTCACCGGTTCGAATCCGGTATTCTCCACCTGAAGCATGAAGGTGGCTATTTGATAGTCACCTTTTTTATTTTATTGAAGTGCAATAATTAGTGCATCAATTAAGTGCAATTAGGTTGAATTTATGCCTTTGAAAGGGGAGAGCAGGCAATAGTTCAAATACTGTGGATAAGAATTTAATCCGGGGCTTGCTTATATTTTCTAACTTCTGTAAACTTGCATTCACAAGACCACTAATCT
>JAYUBR010001031.1:0-1103 GCA_043740775.1 Ferruginibacter sp.
ATTTTTAAAAAAAATGTAGCCTTACACTTGCAATTCCTTTAAAACCCGTATCCAATCAACATCCCATAAAATAGTTAGGATTTTTTGGGTAAACTCCAGGTTTAGTTAGTAAATATCGGGTAAAATAAGCATTGTTATATGTTGTTGAAATTTTATTTATCACGCAATGTTGAAATTTTATTTAAGGGTAAATTGGGTGGTTAACCCAGTTGCCTGTAATTTAGCCTTATGGCAACATTTAATTTTCCCGGGCAAACAAATTTTTATAGCGGAAAAGTAAGGAACGTTTACACCATTGCTGATAAATGGCTGGTGATGATAGCAAGCAACCGGATTTCTGCATTTGATGTAATACTTCCAAAAGCAATTCCATATAAAGGACAGGTATTAAACCAAATAGCTGCTTACATGTTAAAGGCAACGGCAGATATTTGTCCTAACTGGCTGCTGAGTACACCAGCTCCCAACACAGCTATCGGGCAAAAATGTATTCCGTTTAAAGTAGAAATGGTTATCCGCGGAAACCTTACAGGCCATGCCTGGCGTACTTATCAAAGTGGCAATAAAGTTTTGTGTGGCATCACTATGCCGGAAGAAATGAAGGAAAATGATTTTTTCCCGGAACCCATTGTCACACCTTCTACCAAAGCAACTGTGGGCCACGATGAAGATATCAGCAAAGAAGATATCATTAAAAAAGGTATTTCCACAGAAGCCGAATATGCAGTACTGGAAAAATATACGCAGACACTTTTTGAAAGAGGTAAACAATTAGCTGCCAAACAAGGATTAATACTGGTAGATACCAAATATGAATTTGGAAAAATTGATGATACCATCTATTTAATGGATGAGATACATACACCCGATAGCAGCCGTTATTTTTATGCAGAAGGGTATGAAGAACGACAGGCAAAAGGTGAACGCCAAAAACAACTGAGTAAAGAATTTGTAAGAGAGTGGCTGATTGAAAATAATTTTATGGGCAAGAAAGGCCAGGTGGTTCCCGAAATGACGGAAGAATGGATCAGCACTATCAGCAACCGCTACATTGAATTGTATGAAAAAGTGATTGGCGAAAAATTTATTCCGGAAATATTGAG
>JAYUBR010001032.1:0-12525 GCA_043740775.1 Ferruginibacter sp.
ATTTATTGAAAGAAAATATCCTCCGCCTAAGACCCTGCAATGATCCTGATTTAGCAGACTGGATAAGATTATTCAAAGGAATTTATCTGCCACAGAGCAGTAGTTTTGTTTCCTCTCATGCTGCCAATCACTTTGGTATGGCTATGTTTTTTTATCTCACACTATCAAAGCAATTTAAAATATGGCCACTGTTATTTTTTGTTTGGGCGTTTGGTATTGCTTATGCGCAAATGTATATCGGTGTTCATTATCCCACAGATATTTTAGGCGGAACAATTGTGGGATTGGCAGTTGGCTATTTTACAGGGCAGCTCTTTAATAATAAATATGGGTTAGCATGAGTTGCAGATAATTACCGTGCAGCATATCAATCTCATGCTATTCAGCAGTGATGTGGCGGATGTAAATGGACATGATGTTTCAAAAAAATAATGCTGCTTCAAAACGCCATAAAGCACCTGTTGAACGTTAAAAAAAATGTTTTAGATTAGATTGTGGATATTTGCACCATCTACCGTTAGATAAAATGGCGGTTTTTGTTTAAAAAATTATGACAGAAGTATTTATTTTACTGGCCCTTATTATAGTAAACGGTCTTTTTGTAATGAGTGAAATTGCCCTGGTAAGTGCCCGCAAGGGAAGGCTGGAAAGTCTGGGCAATAAGGGCGACCTTAAGGCCAGAGCGGCACTTAGCCTAGCTGCCAACCCCGAGAAATTTTTATCTACCGCACAAATTTTCATAACGCTTATAACCTTATTAACGGGTGTGTATTCAGGGGAAAAGTTTAGTGCTTATCTAAAACCTTTTGTAGAAAGATTTAATATTTTAAAACCGTACTCATCAAACATTTCGGCCGCTATAATTTTAATATTGGTTACTTTTTTAACCATCATTGTTGGCGAATTGGTGCCCAAAAGAATGGGGATGTTAAGAGCAGAAAAAATTGCCCGGCTTGTAGCAGGGCCAATGAATGTGCTTTCTACCATTGTTCATCCCATTGTGTGGTTACTGAACAGCATTACAACTATTTTTTTTAAAATCTTCAAAGTGAAAACGTCAACAGATAATGCAGTAACAGAAGATGAGATTAAAGCAATGATCAGCGAAGGAAGTGAACATGGTACCATTGAAACGGAAGAAAAAGAAATTATAGAAAGGGTGTTTCATTTGGGCGATCGCAACATCACTTCATTAATGACACACCGCACCGAAATTGCCTGGTTTGATATTGAGGATACGGTACAAACCGTTACTGAAAAATTCGACCAGATCACTTATTCTACCTACCCTGTTTGTGAAAAAATTGTGGACGACATTAAGGGCCTTATTTACATCAAAGACCTGCTGAAAGCAGCACCGGCAACGCCTTTAAAAGATTTAATAAAACCGGCTTTGTTTGTGCCTGAAAACAACAGCCCCTACCAGTTGCTGGAAAAAATAAAGCAAACAAAAATTCACAGTTGTTTTATTGTAAATGAATATGGCACCCTGGAAGGAATGATAACCCTGAATGATATACTGGAAGCCATTGTAGGCGATGTGCCCCAAACCGGACAAGAAGAATATGAAATTACAAAACGGGCCGATGGAACTTACCTGGTAGATGCCCAGATTACTTTTTATGATTTTTTAAGTCATTTTGAAAAAACAGAATGGATGAATGAAGGTGAGCATGAATTTGATACCCTGGCTGGCTTTGTATTGCATGAACTGGAACGCATTCCTAAAACCGGTGACACCTTCGACTGGCGTGGCTTTGAATTTGAAATTGTAGACATGGACAGCCAGCGTATTGATAAACTGATGGTAACAATTTCGACAGAGCTGAAGGAGGATATGGAAGAGTAATGTTACCAGTTTTGGTACTTAATTTTTTTAAAGATTTATGTAGCTATTGGTACAATTCAATTTTTTAATTTGCAAAAAACTATGCATTACTAACCGCCGGAAGCCCCTAAAACATCACTTTATTAACCACAACTACAAATAATTTGCCTGATTAACATGTTCAAATCTATATTGGGCATAATGGAATATTAAACATGTAATGCACACCCAACAGGCTTTCGCAGAAAAAAAAAGGCTTTAAGCATCATTAAAGCTATTGCAAGTTGGTTTTTTACATACAAACGCCCACACTACTTTTACAAAAGAAATATGGGCGTTGATAGTAAGAGGTCAATTTTAAGAAAGGGCAATCAATCGTTAGTACGGCGCAAATATAAAGCGTAACAATATAATAAAGAAAATAATTTTAATAGTTAGTAAGATTTTCATATGGCAAGCAATCGTTAATGTCCTTCCGTTTCTACGGAAGGGCTATTTTTTTGGTAGCCAGTTGAAGTGCTTATACATTATCTTAGCCTTCTTCCAATCGGTTCATCTGTTATACCATTATTAATAACAGGTTCTTTCGTGCGACAAATATGCAATTTAAAAAAAGATTTCACCTGTAGTTATCTCTTAAATAATGAATTGGATACTATAGGACTTATTCAAGTCCTATAGTATCCAATTCCTGTTTTTTTGCGTAACTATTATTTTAAATATTACTGCAGAAAGACTATCATTGTTTTTATTATTTAGACATATCCGAATTGCTGATAAATGCAATACGTTTACTGTCTGGTGACCATGATGGGGTATTGATAGAACCCTGACCGCCATAAATATAAGCCAATACTTTTGGTGTACCGCCTGCAATAGGCATGTAACGAATGTACACATGTTTGTAGGGTGGGTGCATGCCCGGTACTACTTCTTCTTTTAAAAAAGATAAGAACACCATGCCTTTACCATCCGGAGAAATATGTGCAAACCAGTTGTTGAAATCATCTGTTGTTACCTGCTCCTGCTCGCTCCCATCGGGCTTCATGCGCCATATCTGCATCAGACCGGAACGTACTGAATTGAAGTAAATGTATTTACCATCGGGCGTATATTCCGGTCCGTCGTCCAGACCTTTTTCAGTAGTTAATTTAACTTCTGCTCCGCCGGTAGCCGGCACTTTGTATACATCGTACTCGTCGTTTCTTTCGCCACAAAAAACAAGGCTTTTACCATCCGGTGACCATCCATGTAAATAGGATGGCCCTTTGGGTGTGATTTGTTTTGGCATACCACCAGTTATTGGAACTGTATAAATAATTGAGCCGCCCAGTTCTTTAACGGTACTACTAAGTCCAATCATTTTTCCATCAAAAGAAAGTACATGATCGTTGTTATTTGATTTTACATTTCCTGTATTTATTAATTGAGGTGTACGGCTCTTCAAATCGAAGTTGTAGATAAGGCCATCACTGCCGTTAAATATGAGACTCTTACCATCATTAGTATAATTGGGTGCCTGGATAGAATAGGGTACAGTGTATATGATTTGGCGGTCGCCACTGGCAACATCCATCAATTCCAGGTTGCTGCCCAATGTCATTTGCGTTCGGTTATCTGCATCGCCATTAAAAGGAACGGTAATGCGCACATCTCTAAATACGCCGGTTTCTACCACATCAGCATTGTGCGATCCTACAAATAAACCCACATATACTTCATCTCCGAGGTCAATATTGGTTACATGCTCAGTTACAAAAGGCTCTCCGTATTTTGCTACTCTCATGGTGTAGGTTGATCCTTTTCTTTCTAACTGAATTACATTGGCCCTGGTAATTTTAGATTTGATTTCTTCGGTTACTGCACCGGCAGTTCTTCTGAACTGCAGCGATGTTAAGCCATCGCCATGTACCACTGCATTTACATGCGGTGAGTTGCCATCAAGTGTTTTACGTACCATCCAGCCTACTTTGCGGTGATAGGTAACCCAGTTACCGAGGAACTCCGCCTTTGTATACAGTATAAAATCCCCTTTCATTTTTTTCCATACAAAATGAAATTCATCATGATCGGCCCAAACGTTTTCGCCGGCACCGGAAACAACATATTGTCCGCTCTCTGGTATATAAGTGGCGGCGCCTGGTTTTACATTGGTACCAATGTCTCCATGTTCATCAAAAATGCCCACTTTTTGGGCATTGGATGCGTAACTGATAAATAAAAGTATCCAGAGAAAAAGTAATTTAATTTTTTTCATTTTATGGTTTTAATTTTTTGGTGATGTAACAATCGTTGTTAACTTTTTTATTTTATTTACAATTATAAAGGATGTAAAACTATCTGTTACCAGCAGTATTTTGTTGTTAAGCAATACATCTTTACTACATCATTTGTATAATAAACTGTCTGCACTTACATCTGTGCTACATCATACTATTCGTTGATATAAAGCTTTTAAATAAGGTTCTTCTTAATGTAGTTATAACTTTGTGTGATACTGTCAAATGGTGAGCCCGGACATTTATCCTGTTCTACAAAAAAGTATTTTAAACCGGCAGTTTTTTTATTTTTTAAAATTGTTTTAAAATCAATCACGCCATTGCCTACTTCTGTAAATGCCTTTTGCTCAGTTTTATCCATATCTTTTAGATGCATTAGTGGAAACCTGCCAGGATGTTGTTTAAATAATGCGATTGGATCCATACCTGCTTTGGTAACCCAGTAAAGATCCATTTCAAATTTCACCAGTTCCTTATCTGCAGCAAATAAAATATCCATTGGATAGGTATTGTCCTGTTTTGCAAATTCAAAATCATGATTGTGGTAACACAATTGTATGCCTGCTTTTTTACATTTTTCTCCTGCAATATTTAATTGGTCGGCCACATATTTATAATGATCCAATCCGCCCCGTTCAGCGGGTGATAAAAAAGCACAAACCATATATTTTAATCCCACTGCTGCTGCATCATCTACTGCTTTGTCCCATTCGTGCAACATGGTTCCCTTTACATTTTCACCATTGGTCTTTTCTTCTCCCAACCGGTAATGTGCGCTCGGCATAACCAGGCCATTGTCTTTTAATAGCTTTGAAAAAATTACCGGATCCATTCCATAAAATTTTTGCGAACCGGTATAGGTTGCGCCTTCTACAGAATTATAACCCACTTTTGCAATTTTGGCAATAGTGTCTGCAGGATTTTGCTGCATCAATTCTCTTACAGTGTATAATTGCACACCAATCAGCGTTTGCTTTTTATTGAATTCAGCAGGAGCTAAAAGCAATCCTGCAGAAAGTATGGAACTTGATTTGATAAAGGACCGTCTTGTTGTCATTGTTTAAATTTTTAAATGGATGAATCGTTTTTAAACCGGTGAAAATTATTGATTTTTGCTGAGCTTACAACTTTCCTTTTTTTAATTGTGTTACCGCATAGTCAACTGCCCGTGCCGTAAAAGCCATATACGTTAAAGAAGGATTTTGTGTAGAAGTAGATGTCATGCAGGCGCCATCTGTAACAAACACATTGCTGCAATTATGAAACTGGTTCCATTTATTCAGCAGGGAAGTTTTTGGATCATTGCCCATACGAACGCCGCCCATTTCATGTATATCCAGTCCTGGTGCCTGTTTTGAGTCAGAAGTTTTGATATTTGTAAAGCCGGCTTTGGTATACATTGCTGTTATTTGTTCAAAAAAATCTTTGATCATCTTTTCTTCATTATCACCAAACTCAACCGAAATTTTAAGCAAGGGCATTCCCCATTCGTCTTTTTTTATAGCATCCAAACTTACCTGATTTTTTTCGCTGGGAATCGTTTCACCCATCATTTGCGAGCCTACCATCCATGGCCCTAATTTGGGTGGGGCGGCTAAATTATTTTTTAAATCTTCGCCAATGACTGCTGTATCCTGGCTGGTTCTTCTTGCCGAAGAAAATGTAGTGGCATAGCCACGCAAAAAATCCATATCGTGTTTAAGCAAATTTCTAAACCGGGGAATATAAGCACTGGTTGGTCTGCGGCCACCTTCTGAAGTATAGTCTGCTAATCCATCATATTGTGCCGAAATTCTTGCCCTGTAATTGTGAAATGCCACATACTTTCCCAACAAGCCATTGTCGTTTCCAAAGCCATTGGGAAAACGTTTGGACACCGAGTTTAATAAAATAAGATTGGTGTTTAATGCACCGGCGTTTACAAAAATAACAGGGGCATAATATTCATTGGATTCTTTGCTATTGGCATCAATTACACGTACGCCTGTTGCGTTGCCTTTTTTATCATCGTAGATAATAGAATGCACAACAGAAAAAGGACGAAGGGTCATATTGCCTGTTTTTTGTGCCCACGGTATTGTGGTAGCATTGGCATTAAAATATCCACCAAAGGGGCATCCCCGCTGGCAAAGATTCCTGTTTTGGCATTGCGTTCTACCCTGTTCAATATGTATGGGCTGTGGTTCGGTTAAGTGGGCACAGCGGCCATAAATAACGTTCCTGTCTTTATAATTTTTAGTAACAAAATCTTTAAAATAATTTTCTACACAGCTTAATTCCAGCGGTGGTAAAAACTCTCCGTCAGGCAAACTGGCCAGACCATCCTTGTTGCCTGAAATGCCCGCAAACTTTTCAACATAACTGTACCAGTCTGCAATGTCTTTGTAACGGATGGGCCAATCAACAGCAAAATTATCCCTGGCTGGTCCCTCAAAATCATAATCACTCCAACGCTGTGTTTGCCTTGCCCACATGATTGATTTTCCACCTACCTGGTAGCCTCTTATCCAATCGAAAGGCTTATCCTGTACATAAGGATGCTCGTTGTCTTTTACAAAAAAATGCATGGCATCTTCCTTAAATGCATAGCATTTACTGATTACCGGATTGGCTTCCCTAACGGCATTTGTAATATCGCCCCGGTGTTCAAATTCCCATGGATTCATATTGGTGGTGGGATAATCTTTCAGGTGCTTTACATCACGACCTCTTTCCAGCACCAATGTTTTTAATCCTTTTTCACACAGTTCTTTTGCGGCCCATCCCCCGCTCATTCCCGAGCCAATTACGATGGCATCAAATGTTTGTGATTTAATATCTCCCATAGATTATTGATTTGTTTTTTTAACTGGCACACAGCCATAAAATTTTCCCGGTACTAATTTATATTCATGAACTTTTGTTAAGAAATATTGGGATGTTGTATAGGCCTGTATGGTAAGCGATTTCATCGTATTATAAAAGAAGCCTGCATTTTCAGCTACTTCATTTTTATTTTGCATTCCTTTCAACAATTCGGTTCTTTCAACCGTGGTACAATCTGTAAAGGTTTTAGCAAATTTATTATTTACACGCTCATTGAATTCCTGCAATCCTTTCATAAATTTTTGTTGCCTGCCGGCATCAAAACATTCATCAACCATCATTAAGGCAAACAAATATGCGCCTGCATCTTTTGCACCGGGCGTATCCGTTTTGGGAAGTATGGTATCACTTATTTGAGCAAGCATTGCTTCTTCCTTTTCACTGATGTTTATATTTTTTAACGCAAGAGATGATTTGTTTTTGCCCTGGAAACAGGATGGCAAAATGGTGGCCCCGGCAGAAATGAGTGCGAAATTTTTTAAAAGTAATCGCCTGTTCATGGATGTTTAATTTTGTTGTAATGGCAGCATTATTCAATTTTTTACTGTCGCAAAAAGTTCAGTTAAGGGCATCTCTAAAAACTCATTTTTTTATTTGACCTCACCTTTAATTCCTCACCAAAAGAGAGGGAAAGGGGAGTTTTTAGAGATGCACTTAATATTTAAGCTTACTTAAGTAGGCATAGTTTTGTTCCAGGCTTTCAAACGGGGTATTGGTATATTCTTCCTGTTCAACAAAGAAATGCTTCATTCCTGATTTTTTGGAAGCCTTTAATATTCTTAACATGTCCAGTCCCCCTTTACCAAATTCTGTGCTTTGCTTTTTAACCATATTCATATCTTTCAAATGCCACAAGGGGAAACGACCGGGATATTTTGCAAATAAATCCAACGGGTCATTGCCGGTTACCACTACCCAGCCAAGATCCATTTCCATGTGTACATATTCCGGGTTGGTTTTTTCTACCAACACTTCATATAAAATTTTTCCGTTGTCTTTTTCAAATTCATAGTCGTGATTGTGGTATCCAAACTTAAGATTCGACTTTTTACAAGCCTCGCCTGCTTTATTAAATGCCTCGGCCACCTTTTGGTAGTTATCTATTGTTTGCCCTTTGGATGGCATCGAAGAAACAATCAGGTATTCCTGTCCTGCTTCCACAGCATCATCAATTGTTTGCTGCCATTTGTCATCAAAATGTACATGACCACTTCTTAAAATCAGCCCCAGGTCTTTGCATATTTTTTTTATTTCGGCTGGTTTAAGCCCATAATAGTATCCCTTCTCACTTCCTGCAGATTCAATTTCTTTATACCCAAGGCCCGCTAATTTTTTTAAAGTGCCCACATTATCAACCAGCATTTCTTTACGAACAGTGTATAACTGAACCCCCACATGTTTTGTGGAATCGCTACTGAAGGCCAAGGAAAATTTAGGATATAAAAGGGAACCAGCAGCAAAGACCGCTGAGGTTTTTAAAAAACTACGTCTTGAATTCATATGCATTTTTTTAAGTTTGAAAAGAAACGTTAAATGTTATTAATTATATGTTTGGCAGCTTGAAAGTTATGTAAAACTATCCAATAGCAGCAGCATTTTGCATTTATAGACTACATCAACACTACATCCGTCAGATATATTTTTTATATTGCAATTGCACAACTACATCAACACTACATCATAGCTATTTTTGTAAAAAATGATGAGATAATATTCCTACTTTCATAGACAAATCTTTAATTAGTATGAAAAAATACTTTTTATTGCTTGCGATTGCTTTACCTATATTTAAGTCATTTGGTCAGAATACGATCGGGATTCCTGATATAATTAACTACTCAAAAAGCAATTACGGAGCAGGCACGCAAAACCGATGCATCGTTCAGGACAGGAATGGCATTATGTATTTTGCCAATTATGAAGGCTTGCTAACCTTCGATGGTAGCTTTTGGAAAATATACCCATTGCCGAACAAGACTGTAGTGAGATCGGTGGCATTGGGAAATGACAACAAAATTTATGTGGGCAGCCAGGCAGACTTTGGCTATTTTGCTCCCAACCCAAATGGCAGCCTAACCTATCATTCGCTCAAATCGCTTTTGCCTGATAAAAGCAAAACCTTTACCGAAGTATGGGAAACCATTTCGTTTGGCAATGATCTTTTTTTTAGAACAAGAGAAAATATATTCCGTTTAAACAACAACATTATTAATATTTACCCGGCTTCGAATGAGTGGCAGTTTTTGGGCAAAAGCAATGATCGGCTGATAGCACAAGATTCTAAAAATGGATTGCTGGAGTTTAAGTTCGGTTTATGGCAGCCTTTTTTAAAAGAAGACGTATTGCCAAAAGGCTACTTACTCACTACCATATTTCCTTTTGGTAAGGATACCTCATTTGTTACTACTGTTAACTCGGGTTTTTATTTATTGAGCGGCTCTAAAATGACCCGGTTTGAATTTAAAAAAACAGATCCGTTTATCCACCAGCGCATTTTAACCGCAACACCCGTAAACGATGACCTGATCGCTATCGGCACTAATCTTCAGGGATGTTATATCATCAATAAAAAAGGTGAGATCATACAGAACCTGTCAAGAAAAGAAGGCCTGCAGATCAATAACATTCTATATCTTTTTGTTGACAGCCACAAAAATTTATGGCTGGGGCTGGACAACGGAATTGATTTTATTGGTATTAACAACGAGATAAAACATATTTACCCCGAAAATCTGAACGAGGGCGAAGGGTACACCTCTATTGTGTTTCGGAACATGCTGTACGTTGGTACTTCAAATGGCTTGTACAAAGTGCCGCTTACCAATCAAAAAGACTTTAGTTTTATCAACGGCAGTTTTAAAGCAGTACCCAATACCATCGGATCTTCTTTTACATTGGCTGAAGTAAATGGCAAATTATTATTTGGCCATCACGATGGCACTTTTGAAATTGACAATGGCATTTTGTCGCCCATCAATAGTAAGGCCACCAGTTGGAATTTTCTGCCTTATTATAATATCATTCCGTCGTCGCTTATCATTGCCGGCACATCTACCGGGATTGATTTTTTGCAATACGACCACAACAAATTTGTGTCTAAAGGTAAAGTGGCTAATTTTAATGAGCTATCCCAATTTTTAGCGATTGATGATGATAATAACATTTGGGTTGCACATCCCTATCGCGGTATTTTTAAAATTGACATCCGTAATGCAGATAAACCAACATCTGTTATCTATACGGATAAAAATGGGTTACCATCTAATTTTAATAACCATTTATTTAAAGTAAAAAACCGGATAGTGGTTGCCACTGAAAAAGGAATTTATGAATATAATGCAGCTACAGATAAATTTGAATTGAGTGATTATTTCAAAGGCACTTTCGGCCAAAAAAATATTCGTCATTTAAAAGAAGACTCTACCGGCAATATCTGGTTCATTGAAAACAAGGACCTGGGGGTGGTGGATTATTCGGGCGCAAAACCAGAAGTCATCTATTTTCCGGAGTTAGACGGAAAGATGGTTACAGGCTTTGAACATATCTATCCCTACAATGTGACGAACATTTTTGTGGGATCTGAAAAAGGATTCTATCACATCAATTATGAAAATTACAAAAGGATAAATAATTATAAAATACAAGTAAAAGTTACGGCTGTTAAGGCTTTCGGACAATCAGACAGTTTATTATTTGGAGGCTATTTTGGCCAGGTAAATGAAATGCTTACCCAGGGAAAAGAAAATATTCCCGGTATTGGCAGCAACTGGAATTCATTGCATTTTGAATTTACCTCGCCTTTGTACGAGCACCACAACAGTGTTGAATACAGCTATCGACTAAAAGGGTATGATGACAAATGGGGCGACTGGACTACGAAAACAGAAAAAGATTATACCAGTTTATCCGCCGGCAATTACACCTTCGAAGTAAAAGCCAAAAACAACTTAGGCAGCGAATCGGATATTACAAGTTATATGCTAAATGTTAAGCCTCCATGGTATTTAACTTATATTTCCTTTTTCATTTACCTGGTGCTGTTCATCGCTTTTAATTATCTTTTTTACAGAAAACTGAAACAGATTTTCTTAAAGCAAAAGCAAAAGCATGAAGCTCAGCAAAAACAGTTGCAATACATGTATGAACTGGAACTTGAAAAATCTGAAAAGGAAATTGTTTCGTTAAGAAATGAAAAACTGGAGATTGAGTTGAAGAATAAAAACACGGAGCTGGCTTCAGTGGCCATGCATCTTGTGCAAAAAGGCGACTTGCTTAGCAAGGTAAAAGATGAGTTAACAAAATCAAAAAAAACAACTGGTGGAGATGCGGCTCCCGACGATTTTAAAAAACTGATCAAAGCCTTAAAGGAAGAGGATAACAAGCAGGAAGACTGGCACCAGTTTGCAACACATTTTGATACTGTACATCTTAATTTTTTAAAGTCAATTAAAAAAAGGTACTCCAATTTAACACCGAACGAATTGAAACTTTGCGCCTACCTGCATATGAATTTATGCAGTAAAGAAATAGCACAGCATATGAAAATATCTGTTCGCGGAGTAGAGATCAGCCGGTACCGGTTAAGAAAAAAATTGCAGATTGCTACTGAAATAAACCTCGGTGATTTTCTCATTCATTTTTCTTCTTAAAGTTTATTCAGCATAAACACCTTACTTCTAAACTCCGCAAGAGTTACTGGTTTGCTGCAATCCAACAACAAATGTATTTGCGTGCCGTAGGTACGCCCCTATTTCGATCATTCAATATTAAGAGGCCGCTCCGCTGGAGCGGAAATACATATTTGATATTTATTTCTACAAAGTGGCGGCTCCAATGGAGCCTGAAATGCAGGCTGTCGAATACTTTCAGATGACACTTACAGGTATTTCAACCCTAAACTATTTCGATTCATAAACAGATGGCTCCTTGAAAATAATACGATAATGCTGACCCAGTAAATCTAAAACCCCTTTATTATTAAGCAATCAATTTTAATAAAATCTTCCAATAAATTTATTTTCTACAATCAGGGTTTTCATTTCCATGGCATCAATGGTTCCCTGTTTGGCATACACAATTTTACCACCGGGTTCTACCAGTATTGTGTACGGAAGTGCGCCCGTCCAGTTGGCATCTACTGATTCAATCAATTTATATTTATCGTCAATGCTAAATAAGTAATTGGTATTTGCAGCCATCAGATTTTTCAAAGCTTTTTCTACCTTATTCCTTTTTTCAGGATTATCCGCACTGATGGCAATGAATTCGAAATCTCTTTTACGGTACATGCGGTTGATAGCAACAAAGGACGGAAACTCGTTTACGCAGGGGCCACACCAGGTAGCCCAAACATTTATCAAACGTAATTTATCCGTATTATTTTTCAACAAGTCTTTTATCCCTGCATCATCAATCATATCCAGTTTAACAGGATGTGCAGCCCACTCACTATCCGCCTTAGCAACAAGATTTTCTTTCTCTGCCCACTTGATGGAACAGCCAAAAACTTTGGTTGTTTTTACGGCAACTTCCCGGCCTGCAAGCAAATCTTCC
>JAYUBR010001033.1:0-3955 GCA_043740775.1 Ferruginibacter sp.
TTGCAGATGGCAACCTTTGGCGGGCATATCGAAATTATAGAAGTGGATGAATTATCCGCTTTACGAAAATCAGTTACAGCAAAACAAATTGATGAAAGAATAAATCATTTTAAAGAAGTATTTAACATACAACCAGATTGCTTGGCTAAAGAATTAGAAAGGGCGGCCAGCACTTCGGTTGCCTTGGATATGTTGGTTGAACAATACGATTTAGGTTCATTGGCATACTACTATAAAGGAACGGGAATAGAGGAAAATGAAGATACCATGAGTTCAATTATTCTTGGTACATCGTTATTAACAGCCCGTAATATTCCGGTGGCTGGTGAATACGAAATTAAAAATGCACAGGCCATGAAAATAATGGATTCATTTGGCGTTGGGGGATCGTTTACTGAATATTATGCCATGGATTTCAAAGATGATGTGGTGCTGATGGGGCATGATGGCCCAGGGCATTTAAAAATTGCGGAAGGAAAAATTAAAGTGCGGCCATTAGCTGTTTATCATGGCAAAGTAGGCAAAGGGCTATCAGTTGAAATGGCAGTTAAGCATGGACCTGTTACATTGTTATCAGTTGTTGAAACATCAGGAGGTAAATTAATGTTTTTGGTTGCCGAGGGGGAATCGGTTGCCGGCCCGATACTCGAAATAGGCAATACCAACAGCCGTTACAAATTCAGCATCGGTGCAAAAAAATTTGTGAATGACTGGAACAGCCATGGCCCTGCTCATCACTGTGCGGTGGGTATCGGCCACATTGCATCAAAAATTAAGAAGCTTGGGGAGTTACTTGAAATAGATATAGTGCAGGTTTGTTAAAATCGTAGTTGTAAATTTTGGAAAACCAATAAAATTATTCCCTTAGTCAGGTCACCACAGGATAGCAGTCATAAAGTTGATTACTATCTTTATATTTCATTTTGTTATAAGTTAATTATAAATCAGGGCTATATGAAAAAATGTATTGGCTTATTATTATTGCAGCTATATGCAATTTGCTGTTTTGCTCAAATTCAGGTAAAGGAATTATTATGTGAAAATTTGCCTAATCCAATTGGTATAGATATAATACAGCCGCAATTGAGCTGGCAATTAAGTTCACCCAAAAGAAATGTAATACAGGTTGCTTATGAAATTAGGGTTGGTGAAAATATAAATCTTTCAAAAAGTGAAAAAAGCCTGCAATGGACTAGTGCTAAAGTACAATCCAATCAATCGGTACATGTTGTTTATAAAGGAGGAGACTTACAATCTGCAAAAAAGTATTTCTGGCAGGTAAGGGTTTGGGATAATACTGGTAATATTTCCGCATGGAGTAAACCATCATTTTGGCAAATGGGGTTTTTAAAACAAACAGATTGGAAAGCAAAATGGATAAAAGCCGGATATGATGAAGATACACTCCTGCGGCCAAGTCCATTATTTAGAAAAACTTTTGCAGCGGCAAAAAAAATACAATCAGCAAATCTGTATATCACCTCTCATGGATTGTACGAATCATTTATAAATGGCCAAAGAATTGGAGAGGCTTATCTTACTCCCGGCTTCACCAGTTTTAATAAGCGGTTGCAATACCAAGTGTATGATGTTACAAAATATTTGCAGCAGGGAAAAAATGCCATTGGTGTTTCATTAGGTAATGGCTGGTATCGTGGCAATTTAGTATGGGAAGGTAAAAGAGATTTATACGGCAGGGAATTATCTGTTTTGTATCAACTAAATATTGATTATACAGATGGAACATCAGAAGATATAATTTCCGATGATAGTTGGAAATCTTCAACTGGTGCAGTTAGAAGTTCTGAAATCTATCATGGTGAAACCATTGATGCAAGATTAGCTAAAAATGGATGGAATATGGCAACTTATAATGATGCAGCATGGAGCAGTGTTAAAATAGTTTTGTTTAATAATAAAAATTTAGTGGCAACCATTAACGAGCCTGTTACTAAACATGAAATATTTAAACCTATTAAAATTTTCAAAACTCCACTGGGTGAGCAGGTGATAGACTTTGGGCAAAACTTAGTAGGCTTTGTTCAGGTGAAAGTAAAAGGAATTGCTGGGGATAAAATTATTATTCATCATGCCGAAGTGTTGGATAAAGCAGGTAATTTTTATACAGCTAATTTAAGGGCAGCCAAACAAACCAACACCTATATTTTAAAAGGTGGAGAGGAAGAAAACTTTGAACCACATTTTACTTTCCAGGGATTCAGGTATATAAAAATTGAAGGTTTTTCCGGGGAAATAAAACCCGAAAATTTTACAGCGGTTGCTTTATACAGCGATATGAAACCAACCGGTACTTTCAGTTCATCCAATGCCTTACTCAATCAATTGCAGCATAATATCCAGTGGGGGCAAAAAGGAAATTTTCTTGATATACCTACCGACTGTCCCCAACGGGATGAACGCCTTGGATGGACGGGAGATGCCCAGGTGTTTTCACGGACTGCATCTTACAATATGGGGGTAAATAATTTTTTTAGAAAATGGATGAAAGATTTGGCGGCAGACCAGTTACCCAATGGCAGTGTGCCTTTTGTAATACCAAATGTATTGGGTGTCGATGCAGCAGGCTCTACAGGATGGGCTGATGTTGCCACAATAATTCCCTGGAATATGTACCTGGCTTACGGGGATAAAAGAATGTTGGAAGAGCAATATCCAAGCATGAAAGCATGGGTAAGTTTTATGGAACAGAAAAGTAAAAATGATTTGTGGAATACAGGTTTTCATTTTGGTGACTGGCTTTTTTACCGGCCTGATGACGACAATGATGGCAGAGCTGCAATAACAGATAAGTACCTGATTGCACAATGTTTCTACGCACACTCAACACAATTACTCATAAATGCCGCATCTATCCTTGATAAAAAAGAGGATGTTCAAAAATATTCGGAGTTGCTGCTAAAAATTAAAGCTGCTTTTGGAAAAGAGTATGTTACAGCAAGTGGACGGTTGGTATCAGGTTCACAAACAGCATACATACTGGCCCTAAATTTTGATATGCTACCAGAAAATTTGAGAACTGGTGCAGTAGAAAAATTAGTAGCGAATATCAAAGATTATAATTATCATTTAACAACAGGTTTTCTCGGTACCCCTTATTTGTGCCATGTGTTAACCCGTTTTGGTTATCATGATGTAGCATATACTTTATTGATGCAGGAAACATATCCCTCCTGGTTATATCCTGTCAAAATGGGCGCAACAACTATTTGGGAAAGATGGGATGGACAAAAACCTGACAGTACTTTTCAGGCTGTAACTATGAATTCTTTTAACCATTATGCTTATGGTGCAATAGGTGATTGGATGTACAGGGTGCTTGCAGGCATTGATACAGACCCGAATACTGTAGGTTATAAAAAAATTATAATCAGGCCACATATTTATGGAAAGATTTTAAAAGTTGGTGAAAATTCCTCAAAAGGGAGTAAGATGGGTGGATTGGAAAATAGCGTTAAATCTGTCACAGGTTTAAATAGTGTTGCTGCAGATTTACAGACAAATTATGGTAAAGTTAGCAGCCACTGGAAAAATGAAAATGGGCAATTGTCTCTGGAAGTAGAAATACCCGTCAACACAAGCGCTGTTATTTATTTTCCAACAGGTAAAACTGAAATAATTAAAGAAGGTGGTGTACTTATTTCAAATAATAAAAGTATAATTATAAAAGAAAAGCAAACGGACTATACCAAACTTGAGGTAGGTTCAGGTAAATATTTTTTCACTTGGCAGCAATAAAACAAAGACCTGTTCTTTCAAGAAAATGTGCAGTAAAGGGTTTAAATTTTCTTATATTTGTGGTATAGCCTTGCAGCTAAAAAGCATTAAAAAATATTGGTGAGTTATTCGGTGAGTAAATTTTTTTAACTCTCTAAAAGTACTGATTTAACAGGGGTTTTAGTGACGGGTTCGAGTCCCGTCCGCTCCGCAAAATTCC
>JAYUBR010001034.1:0-1102 GCA_043740775.1 Ferruginibacter sp.
GGATTATCTATCTGCATGGCCGCCGCTGCAATTTTTATCAATACCTGTTTGGTACCATCTGGTGCCTTAATATCTTTCAACGGATCAAAAGCCGGAATATGAAACTGCAATTGCCCATTGGTTTGCCGGTTCGTTGTTACCGGTATCTTAAACAATTGTTTCAATTCATTCTGCTCATTAAAAGACAGGCCGTTAAAAAAAGGAATTGCATCAACAGGCATTTGAAGGTTTAAGGGTTCGGTGTACAGCCATTGGCGGAAAGCGGTATCTACCCTTTGCATACATTCCCTGTTTTTAGGATCGGGTAAGAGCGGGCTTAATAAACTTCTCAATATTTTTGAGCGGTTGGCTGCCATGCCAAAAATATCCGCAGTTTTAATTGTAGCATCCGTTTGGTTCATTTTAAAGGGCTTACTTCGGATATAGGAAATGCCCTTCCATTCGGATAAAACAAAATTATTTCTTTTCCTTCCCATTGGTTAAAGGCTAATTTCCCGGGATTTTATCGTACCTGCTTCGGACCTCCTTCGGGTCCCGTTCGGGACAAGTCCGTCAAATGACGGAGTTGAAGCGAAGGAGACCCGAACAAGAGGCGAACAAGAGTGGGCTAAAAGTTTAAACTCCAAATTATCAACAATCAGCCATCTGCTATTACAACATTTTAACTTTATACTGTTACCATAAATGTTCGTTTCACTTTACTTAAAACCAATAATCCCAGTAGGCGCCGGACTCTGTCGGGTGTCTACCCGTTACTAATGCCTGCCTAATTTTGCAGCAGCTAAAAAATTTATGGTTCAGTAACAAAGAGACACAGGACGGAGTCCTGCGCCTGATTGGTTTCATTGATCATGTTGATTATTTTCTCTGCTAAAAATTTACTCATTAGGCGCCGGACTCTGTCCGGTGTCTACCCGTTACTAATGCCTGCCTAATTTTGCAGCAGCTAAAAAATTTATGGTTCAGTAACAAAGATACACAGGACGGAGTCCTGCGCCTGATTGAGGACGGAGTCCTGCGCCTGATTGAGTCTACCCGTTACTAATGCCTGTTCTAAAGAAATCTTCGTTACTACTTTTATGAAACTGTTGGTGGGTTAATT
>JAYUBR010001035.1:0-1101 GCA_043740775.1 Ferruginibacter sp.
CAGATCATCATCATGCCGGCCAGCCGTGTGCTGATTTTCCAGATTTTTGTTTTAAAATCACTTTATTTTTTTGAATAAAACCCTTACTTTTGCCACCCGTTTGCGGATATGGCGAAATTGGCAGACGCACCAGACTTAGGATCTGGCGGAGCAATCCATGTAGGTTCGACCCCTATTATCCGGACTTTTTTTAGTTGATAAGTTGAGTGGTTGAGAAGTTGGCAGCTATTGCGCTTACTTTTTTCCATCACGTATCAACTTTTTATTTTTTAAAATATCAACATTCCTCCATTATGGCAACAATAGCTAGAGAGAACATTGGCTTGTTAAACGACAAGATCATTGTAAAAGTTAGTAAAGAAGATTATTTACCAACCATTGAAAAAAAATTAAAAGAATATAGTAAAACAGCAAATATTCCTGGTTTTAGAAAAGGCATGGTACCCACAGGTATGATCAAAAAAATGTATGGGCCGTCTATTTATACCGACGAAATTCTTAAAACGGTAGAAAAGCAATTATATACTTACCTGGATAATGAAAAGCCTGAGATTTTTGCCCAACCATTGGCATTGGATGCAGATATCCGAAAGTTAGACCATAATAATCCTGCTGAATATGAGTTTGGTTTTGAGATTGGTTTAAAACCAGTTTTTGATATTGCGCCTTTAGATAAAGCAGATGTGGTTTTAAATAATGTCGTTGTAACAGACCAAATGGTACAGGATGAAGTAAACAGGATGGTGATTAAAGGTGCAAAAAATGTAGAGCAAGAAACCGTTAACGGTGAAGCAGCCGTATTGCATTTATTATTTACGCAAAGCGATAAGGAAGGAAATGCTGCTGAAGGCGGTAAAGAATTGAATACAGTTGTAACACTAAAAGATTTAACCCCGGATGTGCAGGAGCAATTCAAGGGTAAAAAGAAAGATGATGCCGTTATTATTCAATTATCAAAAGCTTTTGATAAAGACAAACTGGAAATGTTTGTTCAGGATATTGGCCTTGATAAAGAGGATGTGGAAGGAGACGAAAAATATTTTAAACTAACTATCGAAAAGATTGAGTTAGCTGAAAAAAGAGAGTTGAATGAAGAATTTT
>JAYUBR010001036.1:0-3950 GCA_043740775.1 Ferruginibacter sp.
CTGCTCAAAACTTACCAGAAGGGGGGGCTGGCATCTTTGATAATTTGTTTGATAGAAATGGCAGTTGGCTAAAAGAACAACAGCCGGGTAACTGGCCAAATACATCAGAACATCTGCTGGATGATAACAATTTCAGAAATGTTCTACAGCTATGTATGGGAAAATTACCGGCCAACTGGTTTTCTGCCATACAATTAAAATATCTCGAAGAAAAAAAAGCTGAACATATTTGTCAGGAATTGGGCATAACTACTACTAATTACTGGCAAATACTGCACAGAGCCAAATTGCAATTGAGAAAATGTTTGGAAATGAACTGGTTTAAAAAGTAGCAACATGAAAAAATTAATGCATTATTTGATGCTTTCCTGTAAAAAGGCAACTGAACTGATTGAAAAAAAATCTGTTCTTGGCCTTAGCTGGAAGGAAAATATGGAATTGAAAGTGCATACTAAAATGTGTGATGCCTGCACCAATTATAAAAAGCAAAGCAAAATAATAGATGGCATTTTGGAAAAGCATGTTCATGACGAAGAAGCCACTCCTTTACTTGAAAATAAACAATTAAAGGAAAATATATTACACAGCCTGGAAAAATGATGGAACCTGATAATGGATTAATAACGTTGAGTGGTCAGCTTTTATTAAGCGTAAAGTTGGGAAATACAACTGATGATTTAGAAGAAGCCCTAGCTGCACTTTCTTTAATTAAGTTAAACTCCACACTGGATACAGATGATGCAAAAAAAACATTCTGGATTAATATTTATAATGCCTTCTTCCACGTTCTTACCACAAGAGATAAAAAACAAACCCGGTATTTTCAGGGAAAAAATAATTGCCATTGCAGGAAAAAAAATCAGCCTGGATGATATTGAGCATGGCATTTTGAGAAGATACAGGTGGAAATACAGGCTGGGATATTTTTCCCAATCTTTTCCTTCAAAACTCATTAGGCAGTTAGTAGTGTCCAAATAGATTTTCGCATTCACTTTGCATTAAACTGCGGCGCAGCAAGCTGTCCACCAATTGCATTTTATAAATTGGATACATTAAATCAACAACTGGATATGGCGACTTCATCATTTCTTACATCTGAAACAATTATTGATGATGATAAGAAAACCGTAACAGTTTCAAGACTGATGCAATGGTTTAAGGCTAATTTTGGGGGAACTACTGGCATAAAAAAGATAGTTGGGAAATATCTTAAAATAGATATTTGTGACTATAAGATCAACTACAAGAAATATAATTGGGAAGATCATTTAAATAATATTTCTGAAAAACAAATGCCGCTAATTGGTAGTACAAAGTTTATAAACCTTTTCCAGACTATTAAATGCTTACAATAGCTGATTATTGCAAAGGATAATTATCCAACACAACAAATTTTACGTATTTAGTATTTAACCAGTTCCTGTATACAAATCCTTCATTGGAAATAAAGTGGATTCCAATTTGATAGTAAGCAGTAAAAAGATTTTTTTCAGGGTTTTTAAACATATCGTCTAATTACAAAATAATATAACAATGAGCAATCTAAAAAAGGCAGGTATTGCAGCAGGAATTATATTGATAGGGCTAATAGCAACTGTATTTTGCATTACGAGTTGTGCTATTCATATAAAAGGAACTAAGCCAGTGCAGAAGAGTGATGTATGGACTAATCTTTTGCAAAAGCATGTTGGAAAAGACGGATTGGTGGATTATCCTGGGTTTATAGCCGACAAGGACAAGCTGCAGTCTTACCTGGCTACATTGTCGGAAAACCCTCCCGCAAAAAACTGGACTGACAATGACAAAATAGCTTATTGGTTAAATGCCTATAATGCCTTTACCATCAAATTAATTGTTGATCATTACCCTGTAAAAAGCATGAAGGATCTTGGAGCAAAACATCAAATCATATTTATCAATACTCCCTGGGATTTAAAATTCTTTAAAATCGGGGGCAAAACAATGACCCTAAATAGAATTGAACATAGAATTTTACGCCAGGAATTCAGGGAGCCACGCATTCATTTTGCTTTGAACTGTGCCTCTTTAAGCTGTCCCAAATTAAGACGTGAAGCTTATGATGGAGCAAGGCTGGATGCTCAATTGACAGAACAGGCAAAAGAATTTTTAAGTGATCCCAGCAGAAATCAGCTCAATGCTAAAACTCCAAAGTTGTCCGCTATTTTTAGTTTTTACGGAAAAGATATTACAAAATGGAGTGGTAAATCTATTATAGAATTTATCAATCAATATGCTGCCATTAAGATTAACGAAAATGCCGAAATAGATTACCTGGATTATAACTGGAATCTTAATGGTAAAAATTAATTCAATCTGACTATGCGAAAAATCGTAATTATCGGTAACGGGATTTCAGGAATCACCTGCGCCAGAAATATCAGGAAAAACTGTGATGAGGAGATTTCCGTTATTTCCGGAGAAACAGAACATTTCTTTTCCCGGACGGCATTAATGTATATATACATGGGGCACATGAAATTTGAACATACCAAACCCTATGAAGATTTTTTTTGGACAAAGAACCGGATTACATTATTAAAGGAATATGTTACCGCTGTTGATACGCAAAAGAAAACCCTATTTACCACAGATAACAGAACCATTCCTTTCGACATATTGATAATTGCAAGTGGCTCCATAACAAAAAAATTTAATTGGCCCGGGCAGGATTTAAAAGGTGTAATAAGCCTGTACAGTTACCTTGACCTGCAGGAAATAGAAGTACGAACAAAAAACATTAGCAATGCAGTAATTGTTGGCGGTGGTTTAATTGGAATTGAATTGGCAGAAATGCTTCATTCAAGAGGGATTGAAGTAACGATGTTGGTCACCGAAAAATATTATTGGAATTCGATATTGCCACGAACCGATGCTGGATTAGTAGGAGACCATATTGAAAAGCATGGTATTAAAGTTTTGTACGAAACAGGGTTAAAAAAAATTATTGGTGATAGGAATGGCAATGTTCAGGCAGTAATTACCACAAAAGGTAAAACCATAAAATGTCCTGTGATTGGTATTACTACCGGTGTTACACCCAATGTAAACTTCCTGGTTAATTCAGGAATTGCGACGGACAAAGGGATACTGGTTAATAACTACTTTGAAACAAACATTACTGATATTTACGCAATCGGCGATTGTGCACAATTTAGAGAATCTGTAAATGGCAGAAAAACCATAGAGCAGGTATGGTATACCGGCAGAATGCACGGAGAAACATTAGCACAAACAATTGCTGGTTCTAAAACCGCTTACAATCCTGGGCCCTGGTTCAACTCTGCAAAATTTTTGGATCTTGAGTATCAAACTTATGGAACTGTTTTATCACAGTTGAGAGATGGCGAAGCTTTCTTTCACTGGAAACATCCAAAGATGGAAATGGCTTTTACTGCTGTATATAATTCGTCTACAAAACAATTTATTGGTGTAAATGTATTTGGCTTAAAGTTAAGGCATGCATATTTAGATAAGTGGTTAAAAGATGATGTTACCATTGACTTTGTATTAACCAATTTACCTGCAGCCATTTTTGATACGGAATTTTCAAAAAATTATTCAGCGGAAATCATCACTTCGTATAATGAACAAACAGGTGCTTCTGTTCAACTCAAAACAAAAAGATCAACATTTTCATTCCTAAACTTCAAATAATTTATGAAAATATTGCAATACATAGGGATGTCGTTGGTATTTGCAGGTTTGGCAGTTTTGGTTTTATTATTAAATATTAACCATTATTCGCTAACTGAAAAATCTATTCGTACCACAATTGAAGATAGTACCCAGGCTGATGCATTATTATCTGCGTCAGGCAAACTACTCAATGTAGAATATTCTTCTAAGTCTTCTTTTGCCAGGGATATAAAAAAATTAATCGATAAGGCAAATTCAAATTTGGAATCAGGAAATGATGAACCTGCTGAGGA
>JAYUBR010001037.1:0-1099 GCA_043740775.1 Ferruginibacter sp.
GGAACAGGTTTATTTTTAGCATGTATGCCTGCTGGCATTCCTATACTTAGTAAACAATTAAATAGCCAGGCTGATGTTAAAAGAATGGTTGCTAATAAATTAAAAAGTAAGTTTGTAACAAATTGAACAAAACCAAAACGAATGCAGCCATCTACCACATTAAGCCATTGTAACTATTGGTCATTTAACTTTTTGTGCAGTTGTAAAACCAGCCACTTATAATAAATGCACCACTTAAATAAACTAACAGTTGTATTGCTGGCTATACTTTTAATATCTATAAATGCAGGTGCCCAGAATTATGTTTTTGCCCAGCTAAAAGGAGCTCCGGTAAATACAGGCGGATGGAACCTGCAGGGTGCTGCAACCGTTGCCAACGTTACTTCGGCCGACAATAGCGAAATATTGGTATGCCCGCTAAATGGCGCAAGCGGTGCGGTTTTTTTTAACCAGCCAATTAACTTGTCTTTGTGTAATAAATGGAAGGCTGAATTTGATTTTAGGATGTCTGGCGGCACTGGTGCAGATGGCCTTGCTTTCTGCTTTTTGGATGTTCCTCCCAATGGTTTTGTTTCTGGCGGCGGGTTAGGCATACCCTCTACTGCCAATGGTTTAAAAGTGTGCTTTGATACCTGGAACAATTGTACACCGTTCAATCCTTCTACAGTGCATTTGAATATGCCTAAAATAGAAATCAGGTGGGGTGCAGGGTATGACGAATGTGCCAGCCAGCCAACAAAAGATAACTCAGACGGCAGTATTTCATTTATTAATTCAACTGCTTATAACCACGCTTCAATAACTTATGCCAATGGCAATATCAGTGTGTATGTAAATGATAGTCTTTATTTAAGCGGGTATCAGCAATTTAACTTTCCGGGCTATTTAGGTTTTACTGCAAGCACAGGAGGATGGAATGATAACCACTCTATTAAAAACGTAATTGTTTATACAGAAATGCCACCATCTTATGCAGGAGCAGGGCCGGGGGCAGGGGTTTGTCCCGATAATGCAGTTCAGCTAGGTGCAGTTGCTGATACTGCTTATACTTATAACTGGACTCCTGCAAAAGGGTTGAGCGCAACAAATATATCAAACC
>JAYUBR010001038.1:0-1094 GCA_043740775.1 Ferruginibacter sp.
CCGTATTCATCCGCAATCTTTTCAAGATAATAGTCCACTAAAAACGGCACATCTTCCCGCCGCTCATTCAGCGATGGCACATGAACAATAATTACGCCCAGCCTGTGGTACAAATCAAGGCGAAAATTTTTATCTTCCACTTCCTTTAACAAATCCTTGTTGGTAGCAGCAATCACCCTTACATCTACATTGATATCTTTATCTGCACCCACCCTGGTAATTTTTCCTTCCTGCAAAGCACGTAACACTTTGGCTTGCGCACTTAAACTCATATCTCCAATTTCATCTAAAAACAACGTGCCGCCATTGGCCTGCTCAAACTTGCCAATGCGCTGTTTAATGGCAGAAGTAAAAGAACCTTTCTCATGCCCGAACAATTCACTTTCAATTAATTCGCTGGGTATTGCCGCACAATTCACTTCCACCATGGGCCCTGTACTGCGGTTGCTTTTTTCATGTATCCATCTTGCCACCAGTTCTTTTCCCACACCATTCTCACCAGTAACCAATACCCTTGCTTCTGTAGGAGCAACCTTTTCAATGGTTTCTTTAATCAGTTTAATGCCTGAGCCGTTACCTATCATTTCCTGCACCCTGGCTACTTTTCGTTTCAACACTTTGGTTTCTGTAACCAGCGTTTGTTTATCCAATGCATTGCGTAAAGTAATCAGCAGGCGGTTTAAATCCGGTGGCTTGCTGATATAATCAAACGCACCTTTCTTCACAGCTTCTACTGCAGTTTCAATATTACCATGTCCGCTGATAACGATGATCGGCACGTCGCTATTGATTTCCCTGGCTTTTTCCAAAAATTCCAATCCATCCACTTTGGGCATTTTAATATCGCACAACACTACATCGTAAGTAGCAGTACTAAACTTCTTTATTCCCTCTTCCCCATCTGCTGCTTCATCAATTTTGTATCCTTCGTAACTCAAAATTTCAGATAAGGTTTTTCGGATTGCTTTTTCATCATCGATAATTAAAATACTGGCCATACTTTTTATTCTATTTTAAATTGGGTTAGATGCAAATCTGCATCCAAAAAAATATCGGTAAAATTAACGATTTATGAACCAATGTGGTTTAGTTAA
>JAYUBR010001039.1:0-1093 GCA_043740775.1 Ferruginibacter sp.
CATTCATTTTCGTTTTTTTGAACCCTTGTTAAAAAGCCGCCATTATTATTTTGGCAGAAGAATGCACCAGAAAAATTTTGTTGCAGATGGCCGTTGTGCGCTGGTGGGAGGTTTAAATATTGCCAACCGGTACAATGATATGCCCGGAATGCCTTCCTGGCTTGATTTTGCTGTGTTGGTGGAAGGAGAGGTTGCCAGGCAGCTGTGCATTCTTTGCTGGAAGACATGGAACGGTTTTCCGGTAAAAATGGCACTCACCTCCTGCGACAATAAACAGGAAGTATTTGATTTTACCAAACAGGAAAGCAGCATAGTAAGAATGCGGCGCAATGATTGGGTAAGGCGCAAAAGCGAAATTTCGGCAACTTATTTTGAAATGTTTCGTC
This sequence comes from Ferruginibacter sp., assembly GCA_043740775.1. Classification (GTDB taxonomy): domain Bacteria; phylum Bacteroidota; class Bacteroidia; order Chitinophagales; family Chitinophagaceae; genus Ferruginibacter. The sequence continues at coordinate 387 of JAYUBR010001039.1, forward strand.
ATGCCCAATCGCATATCACTATTATGTGCAGCTATTTTTTGCCTGGTAAAATAATACGGCAACTATTAAAAAATGCTGCCAAAAGAGGCGTGAAAATAAAAGTGATTACCGCTGGCCCTTCGGATGTGATGGTGGCAAAATATGCGGAGCGCTGGATGTACGACTGGTTGCTGCGCAATAATATTGAACTGTACGAATACCAGCCAACAGTATTACATGCCAAGGTTGCCGTATGCGACAATGAATGGTTTACAATTGGTTCTTACAATATCAATAACATCAGTGCTTACGCCAGTATTGAACTAAACCTGGATGTGCGCAATGCAGCAATGGCTGCCCAAATGGAAGAAACATTGGAAGAAATCATCAAAAATGATTGTCTGCCCATTACCGCTGAAGAACAGGTGCACACAAAAAATATTTTTATACAATTTATGCGATGGTGCGCTTACCAGTTCATACGCATTGCTTTTTATGCGCTTACTTTTTATTTTAAACAACGGCGTTAAACAACAGCTGCAGAGCAGTGATAAGCATCATGCCGACACAGGTATTGCATCACATTTTATCCGGAATTTCTTGCGTTTCTTTACTTTTAATAAATAGCTGAAAAATAAAACAACAATATTTTACAAAATAATCTGTTTACTTTTACAGTGATGAAAAAGCTTCTGGTAGCCATATTCGCATTTTTGTACATCAGCACT
>JAYUBR010001040.1:0-3917 GCA_043740775.1 Ferruginibacter sp.
GAAGAAGCCCGGCAAAAATATCCTAAGCCATTAGATGTTATTGAAGGCCCGCTGATGGATGGCATGAACATAGTGGGTGACCTGTTTGGATCTGGTAAAATGTTTTTGCCACAGGTAGTAAAAAGTGCCCGGGTAATGAAGAAAGCGGTGGCAGTATTAACCCCTTTTATTGAACAGGAAAAAGAAGACAGAAAGCAGGCGCACATTGCGGCAGGCACTATCAATGAAGAAGCTGCAGGTGCTGCAAAAATTTTACTGGCAACAGTAAAAGGCGATGTGCATGATATTGGTAAAAACATTGTAGGCGTGGTATTGGGTTGTAACGGGTATGATATTATTGATTTAGGCGTCATGGTAGCAACCGATAAAATTCTGGATGCTGCTATTAAAAACAACGTGGATATTATTGGTCTTAGCGGTTTGATTACACCTTCCCTGGATGAGATGGTACATGTGGCTCATGAAATGAAAAGAAGGGGAATGGCGCAACCTTTATTAATTGGTGGTGCAACCACCAGCCGCATGCACACAGCCGTAAAAATTGCGCAGGAATATGATAACGGCGTAATACATGTACTGGATGCCAGCCGTAGTGTAACCGTTGCAGGCAGTTTGTTGAATAAAGACACAAAGCCTGATTTTTTAAAGGGCATAAAAACGGAGTACCATAAATTAAAAGAAGATTTCGCCAACCGCAAAACAGTAAAAAATTATTTGCCTTTTAAAGAAGCACAACAAAATGGTGCAGTAATTGACTGGAATGATTTTACACCAGTGATACCTGCAATTACAGGAACAAAAGTTTTTAGTAACTACGACCTTGCTGAAATAGCTACATACATTGACTGGCAACCATTTTTTATTGCATGGGAAATGCATGGTAAGTTTCCAGCTTTGCTACAGGATAAAATTATTGGCGTTGAAGCCACCAAATTATACAATGATGCAAAAAAATTATTGCACCAAATCATTCACGAAAAATGGTTGAATGCAAAAGGCGTGATTGGCTTTTGGCCTGCCAGTAAAACAGCGCCCGACACAGTTGAGGTAAAGGGCAATCTCTCAGTTATTAAACTGGAATTTTTACGCCAGCAAATAAAAAAAGCAAGTGGTCAGCCAAATCTTTCTTTGGCTGATTTTATTGCACCTGCTGAAATAAAGAAAGAAGATTATGTAGGTGCTTTTTCTGTAACCATTGAAGGTATTGAGCCGCACATTAAGCAATTTGAAGACAATCACGACGATTATAACAAAATTATTTTACAGGCGCTGGCAGATCGTTTTGCGGAAGCATTTGCAGAACTGTTGCACAAAAAAACAAGAACAGAATATTGGGGCTATGTATCAGAAGAACATTTATCCAACGACCAATTAATTCACGAAGAATACCAGGGTATCAGGCCTGCACCAGGCTATCCGGCCTGCCCCGACCATACGGAAAAATATAAATTATTTACCTTGTTGGGTGGAGAAGAAACAACCGGCATCCATCTTACAGAATCATTGGCCATGTACCCTGCAGCATCTGTATGCGGCTGGTATTTCGCTCATCCTGCCAGTAAATATTTTGGTGTAGGTAAAATAAATGAAGACCAACTGAATGACTATACCGAAAGAAAAGAAATGCCATTGGAAGAAATGCAAAGGTGGTTGCGCCCTATATTGGAATAGTGCGGTTTTATAATTTTAAAATTATGCGTAATATTACGTACATCAAAAAATAAGGACTATTAAACATCGTCTATGCATTATGTTAATACAAAAAGCCTGCAAAGCCACTTACTCATCCTTCTTTCTGCCAGGAAACAAACAAATCATCTATGGTCAGGTATTGATCAATTAGCCCAATACTGTTTTCATCACGCTGTATACCCATGATTGTAATGAGGGTAATAAACAGGTGTTTATTGGTTTTTGTTTCCAGCCTGAAAACATTTTTCTTTTGGTGCAATGCAGCAGCATACTTTTTATCCAATGAAAATTTGTTTTCGTAAAATTTTATTTCACAAAGATTAATACAATTATCCCTGCGGCTGATTACCAGGTCAATTTGTGCCCCGCCATTGCTACTATTTCCCCTGCTTTTCCAGATAGATGTTTCGCTGTAAATGCCGGTAATGCCAAGAGCAATCTTTACCGCCGGAATATGCTTGCTGCAGATACTTTCAAATGCAAAACCACTCCAGCTTTTCCAGGCAGGTGTATCACTTAGCCGTGCCCAGGTACCTTTACTGCCGCCGCGGTTGGGTTCCATAAATTTTAAATAAAACAAGGAGTATTCATCGGTAAGTTTATAAATGCTGTCTTTCACTTTTTTCCCCATTGGTATATACGGAGTAATAAAACCTGAAGCCGATAACTCTTCCAGCAAATTAGTAGTACTGCCGCCGCTTTGTAATTTACACATCCTGATAATTTCATTGCGGTTTAAGCCCATCGGTTTTGCAGCCAATGCCTTAATCACTTTAAAATGCCTGTCGGCGCTGTCAAATAAAGCCTGGTACAAATCAGTAAACTCATTGTATAAAAACCCGCTTTTAGTAAAACATGCTTTTTCAATAATTTGCACCGCACTCTGTCCTGCAGAAACCTGGTTTAAATAATGAGGTACTCCGCCAAAAGCCATATACAATTGTGTCATCTGATACCGGTTCAACTGTACATTGCGGCTCTTTAAAAAAGCCTCTGTTTCATACAAGGTAAAAGGCTGCAATGCGATTTTTTGTGTAATACGGTTGTGTAATCCTCCTCTATTTCTAACCACATTTTGTATCATCCAACTGGCAGCAGAACCACAAAGAATAATGGCCAGGTTATTTTGCTTACTTGCCCAGGTGTTCCAAAATTGTTCAAAGGCTGCAAGGAAATTAGATTTGGGAGTTTGCATCCAGGGAAATTCATCCAAAAACAATACAGTCTTTTTCCGGTGCAATTTTTTCTGGATCAGCTTTGCTGTTAATTCAAAAGCAGCAAACCAGTCAACTGCAATGGGCAAATCAATATTATTGTTTAGCTGCTTTGCCAACGCCTGGCAATAACCGTTTAACTGCACAGCAGTATCTACATTATGAATGCCTGAATATTCAAAAGAAATATGATTTTGCAAACAGTTGCGTATAAGGAAGGTTTTACCAATTCTCCGGCGGCCGTATACAGCTACCAAATCAGCAATGCCATTTGCTAAAATGCCTTCCAGCAAGCCCCTTTCCTCCTCTCTTCCTATAATGTCTATGTTTATCATGTTGATTATCCTAAGCCAAAAGTACATTTTTTTAATAGATTTGGCTCACAATTTTAAATACATCTTGAGCCAAAAGTGTAGTTTAGTAGTACATTTGGCTCAGGATAATTAAGTGCCGCTGTGGCGAAGGCCAACATTACCCAACCTGTACATTACTTTTATATGAAGCTCTGAATTACAATACTTACTACTTTGCCACTGCATTTAAAATACATTCACCTGTAATAATTCAAACAAAAGCGTTTCATTTTTTGCCTATTTTTGCAACATCATTAGAAAGTAAAATTAAATGACTAAAAAATTATTAATCCAATCCGCTATCTTCATCTTTGTATTATCTGTTATCAACTTTTCTGCTGTAGCCCAGAACAAAAAAAAAGAAAGAAAAAAAGAGTTTTATTTCTCCTGGGGATACAATAAGGAATGGTACACCAACAGCAAGGTTAAAATAGATCAGCCATCGCTTGGCAATCATTACAGTTTTGTAAATATCCGCGGGCACGATCATCCGGGATGGGATGAAGGCTTGTTTACCAAAGCCATTTCAATACCGCAATACAACTACCGCATTGGCCTTTTTGTAAATAAAAAAAAGGGCATTGCAGTTGAAATAAATTTCGATCATACCAAATTTATTTTTGCAGATCAACAGGCCAGGATTAAGGGAACACTTAAC
>JAYUBR010001041.1:0-1090 GCA_043740775.1 Ferruginibacter sp.
CCGTAAGTACGGCTGAGTTTATATACATACATGAATAAGGCTGTTGAAAGGGAAACAATTAAGGCAAGACAAATAAATACATTTACACCGATGATGTAGAAAATGGCAAAGAGGATTAACAAGGCCACAAGCCCGCCGCCCAGGTACCAGATGTACTGTGCTTTTAAGCCCTTAAACTCGATGGGCTTGTTGATGCCTTTATTGATTTGATATACACTGTTGCTCATATTTCCCTCCTCACATTTTTAACCGGTATTATTAAGGGGAATAACTACAAAAATTTGTCCAATGAGGGATATTGATGGGGTAACCGGGGTAGGACAACCCCGCTAAGCATATTGAAAATGAAAGGAGTATACAATAAACTTTAATTATTAGTTGGCTTTAGACTGTATACACTGATAGTTTATCCAATCTTGGTAAGGCATAATTAATAGCCCTGCTAAAAGGAGTTTGGTTTTTTATATTGGCATATTTATCCAGCATCCATTGCTTCAGGTATGATAATATGGGTACGGCTTCGTGTTGTCTTATATCCAGGATTTGTTCAGGTGTATAGTTTTCTTCCCTGCATATCCTTTCTACAGTATAGAGTTTTTGAACTTCCTTTAGAAAATATTCAGCCAGTACTTTATCATCTGCCAACGCCTTTTCAAAATACCTCTGGATATGCGCCTTGCAATGCATTAGATCAATGCCATCTTTTCCACCGATGGTAGCATGCTCATATACGGATTGCCCGTCTGTTTGCGGATGACCAATAAAATTTTTCAATATTCCCGTTGGCCCTTTTTTACTTCGGTCCGGCTGGTAATCACAAAAATTAATTGATCAGGTGGGCTATGATAGGCCAATAAATAGCCTGTATGAGCAGCCCTCTTAGTTATCAGATCGATGATGCATTTTTATCCAATAGCTGACTTTTCCCTTATAAGGTCAGCTACTAACCAGCAACATAGGCCTTGCATTCAATGTAGTCTATTTTCGTGCTTCATAGAAAATACTCTATTATAAATTCGTTTTATAAAAAGGAAACGATCAACTATAAAATTAATAATTAGGATTCTGTATTAAGTTTGGTTTACCACTA
>JAYUBR010001042.1:0-3915 GCA_043740775.1 Ferruginibacter sp.
GAACTTGCAGAAAGAAAATTTGATTATTGCATCAATGAAACAAGCGATGCCGGTGTACAACTTTTAATTTTTAAACCCTGAAATGTTTACTGTAAACAATACCGATAACCTTACCAGGACAACAACTTACAAAGTAGTATTGCCTTTTTATTTATATGCTTCATTGTCTTTTATAGCAGCAACCCTGCTGTTGTTTTTTTCAACCAATGCTTTTACACAACATTATTTTCATCCACAGGTTTTGGCCATCACCCATACAATGGCTCTTGGCTGGGGTACAATGATTATTCTTGGCGCCAGTCACCAATTAGTACCGGTACTCATTGAAAGTAGTTTGTACAGTAATAAACTGGCTTATGCTTCTTTTTTATTTGCGGCGGTGGGCATCCCTTTACTGGTGTATGGATTTTATTTTTTTAACCTGGGCTGGCCTGCAAAATGCGGAGGTATTTTAATAAATGCAGCCATCATTTGCTACCTGGTAAACATGGCCATCAGTATGGCAAAAAGTAACAGTGAAAATGTACATACTTTTTTTGTTTTTACAGCGGGGTTGTGGTTATTGCTTACAACGGTAGCTGGTCTTTTATTGATCTGTAATTTTACGGTTGCCATATTGCCCATCAATTCACTGCATTATCTTCCGCTGCATGCGCACATGGGAATTGCCGGCTGGTTTCTCTTATTGATTGCAGGAGTTGGGTCAAGAATGATCCCCATGTTTTTACTTTCCAAATATACCAATACAAGGTTATTGTGGATCATTTATTGGTGCATCAACATAGGTTTAATTGCCTTTATAATTTCCTTTCTTTATTTTCAAGAAACAGCTTTTTACCTGGTGCCGGTAGCTGTCATTTTTATGGGCATCGTTTTGTTTGCATTGTATTGTTTCAAATGTTTTAAACAAAGAATCCGTAAAAAAGTAGATGACCAGCTAAAAATTTCCTTGTTATCCATTGTGATGATTGTAGTGCCGGTAATATTTTTGTTATTCTTTATTGTATGGATGATGGCCGGCACAGTAAATATACAGGTAGCAATGGCATATGGGTTTGTTGTTTTTTTTGGTTGGATAACTGCTATTATTTTGGGGATGACATTTAAGACCCTGCCTTTTATTGTATGGAACAAAGTGTACAGTAAACATGCAGGGATGTATAAAACCCCCAATCAAAAAGATCTTTTCAACGGCCCTGTTTTTAAAACAATGGTTATCGTTTACCTACTGGGTTTTGTGTTGTTTATTCCGGGTATTTTATCAGCTACTCATTGGTTGTTACAATCTGGTTCCTTATTTTTATTGCTGGCTGCAGTGTTGTATAACTGGAATGTAATAAAGTTACTGATGCATAAACCCGATAAGCCATGAAAGTAATTACTAACAACAATATAAAGTGCACTATTGCATTGGCAGTTTTGCAAAATATAGAAGATCCCGAAATTGGATTGAATGTGGTGGACCTTGGGTTGATTTACCAAATTGATTTTGATGAACCACAATCGAAAATTTATATTACCATGACGCTTACCACACAATTTTGTCCGATGGCAGCATCTTTAAGCGAAGCAGTTAAACGGACTTTGCAAAATACTTTTACTGATATGGATGTGCAGCTCGAAGTAACATTTAATCCACCATGGAATCACGAAAGAATATCTGTGAAAGGACAAAAATATTTAAACCAATAATCATGCTCAGCCTTACCTGCAAAACAGCCATCAAAGCGGTTATATACCTTGCCTCTAAATACCGGTGTGGCGAAAAAAGCGGCATTAAAGAAATTGCGGCCTTCATTAATGGCAGTGAACATACGGTTGGTAAAATGCTGCAAACACTCGTTAAAGAAGAAGTGATCTTGAGCGCCAAAGGTCCTGCCGGCGGCTTTTACATTACTGTCAAACAAATAAAGCAACCCATCATCCATATCATTGAAGCCATTGATGGCAGAGATGTATTTAAACAATGCGGTCTTGGGTTAAGCAAATGTTCTTCTACTCACCCATGCCCCATTCACAATGATTATAAAGAAGTAAGGGATCTGTTTGAAAACTTATGCCGTCAAAAAAATGTGGCCGATTTATGTGAGCCGGTGAATGATGGACTGGCTTACCTGGCAGGATAGAATCATCCATCAAAATAAATATTTTTATTTACTTTTTGTTACAGACTTATATTGTTGAGCCTGTAAATATATATGGCTATACATCAGTAAACGCAGGTTGTTTTGATGAAATAATTTTTAAAAAATTGCCCGTACTGAAATTATTAGGCCTACCTTTAAGAGATTGCCATATGAATTAATGCCACAAAAGCCTGCATTAAATGGACAATTATTGCTGACCTTCGTCAAATGAAACCAGCTAAAAAACGATATTCTTACAAGAAAAAAAAATATTTCTATGGAAATTATTCTTACTGACCCAATAGGGCTACAGAAGAAAAAAGTAAATTTTATTGATCACATTTTTCTTCCGTTGATAAATGATAAAAGGGATATGGCCTTTATTTATTTATCCCTGAAAATTACTTTCATAATTATTCCGGCTGCCATTTGTATGTTTGTTATTCCTGGTTTGCATTGGTCATTGTATCTTGCCTATCTGCTTATTTTACTCATTGTTTTTTTAGGGCCGTATGTGCTGATGCTGCACAATGTTTGTCACCGTAAATTATTTAAAAAAAAATACAATATTTTCAACAGGTATGTTCCCTGGGTGCTGGGTATTTTTTTTGGGCAAACTCCTGAAACTTATTTCTATCATCATGTAACCATGCATCATCCTGAAAATAATGAACCGGAAGATTTGAGTACAACAATGAAATACCGGCGTGACAGCATCAGGGCTTTTATAGTTTACTTAGGTTCTTTTTATTTTACCGGTGTACTCAACCTGGTACTGTATTTTAAAAACAAAAAAAGACATAAATATGCATTGCGTATCCTGCTGGGGGAATGTTTTTTTACAGTTTTGTGTGTGCTGTTATGCTTTGTGAATTTTAAAGCAACCCTCACCGTTTTTATTTTACCATTGGTTTTTATACGCTTTGCAATGATGGCGGGTAACTGGGCACAACATGCGTTTATAGATCAGGAAAAGCCTGCAGATATTTATGGCAACAGTATTACCTGCATTAATACCATTTACAATAAAAAATGTTTTAATGATGGTTACCATATCGGCCATCATTTGCGGCCTTATATGCATTGGACTGAAATGCCTGCCAACTTTAAAGCCAACATCAGTACCTATACTTTAAACAAGGCAGTAGTGTTTAAAAAGCTTGATTATTTTCAGATATGGTTTTTACTGATGACAAAAAATTATAAAACACTTGCCGCCAATTATGTTCAGTTAGGCGAAGCGCAAACTACCAGTGAAATAATAAATTTTTTAAAAAGCCGCACACAAAAATTTAAGTTATAAGCATATTATGCTGATGTTAATGTTCTCCGGAGAGGTAACACCTCTTATGAATAGAAACGCTGACTTGCCGGATTAATACGCCAGCCCGAAAGATTCATTCTGGCGGGGTGAAACGGATTTGTTTTTATCTGTTTTAATCAGCCCACCTCAGCGTCATCAGCGTATCTATCATAGAAAGTAAAGAGGCCAATTTAATTTTTTGTTAAAAAAAACACTTCTAAATTTGGCAGATTGAAAAAGAAACCCTTGTTTTGTGCACACGATTGCACTACTTGTCACAAAAAATTACCATACACGATATTGCACGGGAGTTAAATCTCACGTCTGGAACAGTTTCCAGGGCATTAAACGATCATCCCCGTATAAGTGAAGCAACAAAATTATTGGTAAAAGAAAAAGCCACCGCATTAAAATACCAGCGAAATAAAATTGCATCTTCCTTACGGTCTGGTAAATCGCACACTATAGGAGTAATTATACCCAGCG
>JAYUBR010001043.1:0-3914 GCA_043740775.1 Ferruginibacter sp.
TCCAGTAACTGCAATAGTTTATCCGCCACCAATTCTGATGATGCCGGGTTTTGGCCTGTAATTAAAAGACCATCCTGTATTGTATAAGGTTGCCAGTTAGCTACCTTACTGTATTCTCCCCCATTTTCTTTCAGCATTTCTTCTACTAAAAACGGTACTACTTTTGTCAATTGAACAGCTTCTTCTTCTTCGTTGGTAAAACCGGTTACCTTTTTACCTTTAACGAGTGGCTCTCCAAGGGTATTTTTTGTATACCTTAATACACCGGGCGCATGGCATACAAATGCTACCGGTTTATTGTTTCGGTAAAAAGATTCTATCAGGCGAATTGAATTTTTATCTTCGGAAAGATCCCATAAAGGACCATGACCACCGGGGTAAAATATCGCATCAAACTCTTCCTCTTTCATAAGGGATAGCATGACGGTATGGGCCAATTTTTGTTGCGTTTCATTATCCTGATTGAAACGTATGGTAGCCGGCGTGTCAGATCCCGGAGCTTCACTTTTAGGATCAATGGGTGGTTGTCCGCCCTTGGGAGATGCAAGTGTAATTTGAATGCCCTCATCCAGTAGTTTGTAATATGGTGCGGCAAATTCTTCAATCCAAAAACCTGTTTTCTCTCCTGTGTTCCCCAATTCATCATGACTGGTTAAAACAAATAAAACTTTTTTCATTTAATAATTTTTTTAATGATTTACAATTTTTTCCGGCAATATTTCTTTTGTTCAGGAAGACCTTTACAGTAGAATATATTACCCGTTGTACACAGATTTTCCAATCATCTTTTTGACAGGTAAGCCCGGCAGATCTTATAACAAGCTACACACTTCAAGTGTTTTGCAGATACAGTGCTATAACGCCACTATCAAGCCAAAGTTTAATTATGAGTTGGTGTAAATGAATTGATAGCAGATAATTTTACAGGCGTATTATAAATTTTAGTAACCAAAATAAATTTCGGTAGCACCATACCCATACAGATGGTGGTATTGATTTACAAAAGATTTTACTTCTTTTTTTGTTTTTAGAATATCATGTATTTCGTCTCTTAATTTACCAACCCCTACACCGTGGATGATGGTTAAAGACGGTTGAAAGTGGGCAACAGCCAGCTCATAGAATTTTTCAAATGCTTTCAACTGCAGCGTTAAAATTTCGAAGTTGCTGAGGTGTTTCCAACTATCTGTTAATTTTTCAATGTGCAGGTCAACTACTGTACGGGCCGGAGGCAGCAATTCCTTTATCCTTGAAAGATCGTACACTCTGAAACCAGCATTACCCAATTGATTCATATCCACTTTTTCTTCCTCTATTTTGTCGGGGTAAGTATCAAAAAGCGGGTATAAAAATGTGGGTTCATTCTTTAACTTTATTTCTTCAATCTTTTTAAAAATCTGTTTCGCCTTTAATTTTAAAGAAGTTTCATAATAAGGCGCTTTCTTTTTATCGGCCTTGGTTAAGGAAAATTCTACATCAAAACGGGGGTTGTCGCTCAGGTCTTCAAAATTTACGTCGTGTAAATAAAACTCATGCAAGGGCTCAATGGTGTTTGTTAATTCAAAACTGCTTTCTCCGTTAAACAGTAAATTGTATTTAAACGTAAAAGAAGTGGAAGTTTGATTAATCAGGTATATTTTTAATTTCTCCACCACATCATCATCAAAAACATCTTTATCAAAAACAGGCACAAAACAAATAAACATGCCCTCTCCCTTTTTATCTCTTGATACACCTTTTTCCTTTGGCAGATTATCAACATACACTTTCTTTTTCTCCACTACTTTTTTTTGAGAAAACATATTGAAGTAAGGAAAATCAATCTGGTCCATATAAGCCGGAAAACGAACGCCCTTTACTTCAATCATCACCATTTTTTCATTCATGATTTCTACCACTTTGCCTTCCTCATTTGTAAGCAGCACAATTATTTTATCTCCTGGTTCGTATTTCATTTACAGCTACTTTTTTATTAAATATTTATGCAAAGTTAAGTTAGTTTGAGAGGTAAAAAAACGTTAAGCAATGGATTAAAAAGGAAGATGATATCACGCTACATTTTAATTGGATGAATGACGGATTATTGGATTGTAATTACAGGGACAGGCCGCGGCCTATTCCTACAGACGTTCGCTTTGATGAAAATCAACGTCCTCAGAGATGACACCTTATTAAAAAGGTGTCATCTCTTATCGAAATATCTTATTTTGGGGAAAGTTGCGCTGGAAAAAAAGGAAGGATTGTGCTACTTTTGTATTTTCTCCTGGGGTTTCTTTTGTGATGGTAATAGAATGTATCACCGCTGTTTGAGTTTTGGCTTCGATAGTATAAATAAGTGTAAACGGATATTTTTTTAAACCGAGCTCATGATAATCTTTGTACACATTGCGCCATCTTAAAGGATGTTTACAAATTAATTCCAACGCATCCTCTACAGCGATCACAAAATTTTCCGCAGCCTTTATACTTCTTTGTGCATACCATTGTAGTGAGTTTTCATAGTCTTTTTGGGCATGCTCATGAAAGATGTATTTGTAAAGCATTATTTACGGCCTGTTTTTAAAATTTTCTGTATCCGCTTCTTGCTTTCGGCAGCCGTAAACATTTTTGATCTGCCACTTTTATAATCTGCATAACGCCTGTCAAGCTCTGCCTTAAATTCATCTGTATATTCCACCGCACTTTCTTTTATCTCTTCTTCCATCATAGTATAAATAGCTTTTACTTTTTTATCTCCTGCTACCTCAAGATAATTGTGCAATTGCTGACGGATGGCTACTGTTGTCATATTCGGTTTATTTTATGCTCAAATTTACTTTTTTATTTTTATCCAAACAGATGATATTTTATTATTTGATCCGTCAATGTTTTCAAATCATGCACCTCGTAAAATTAGTCACAAATAGGCAAAGGGCTCGAGGCTTGCGCCTGGCTGGGTTGGTACACCACGGCTGGTGGGTTGCAGTTAAATTTCCCGAATAATATATTCACCACTCTTAGTTTCTCTACCATTTTGATCAAAGAATTTGAAATTTTTCATAGAGCCATCTTTCTCTAATTCGCCTTTTAAACGCAGCTTGCCATTTTTATAACGATTTGTAAAATACCCAAGCCTTTTCCCGTTAACGTATGTCATTTCTACAAATAGAATTCCCAAAGTGTCAGTTTTTGCCCAAATTCCTTCTTCTAATCCATCTTGCTTCTTAACTAAGACAATTATTTTTTTAATCAGCCAGTTTACTTTTTTTATACCCATACAAAAAATAAATTACCAGCCCTATCAGCAGCCAGCCAAGAAACCATGCCCAGTTATTTTTCGTCATCCCGGTAAGCAGGTACATACAGGTAATGAGGCCCATCAGCGGTATTAAAGAGTATTTTTTAATGAAGGTTATTACGGCCAGTAGCAAAGCGCTGCACCAAAAAATGATGAGCGTAATATTGGGTGTAGCAACATCCATAAAACTAAGTTTACCGCCTGTATAATCGCCATTGCCACTGAAATCGAAATTGAACATATCGGAAAAATAATTTGCTGATAATTGGTGCGCAAGAAAAAAGGAACCAACCACAATTAAGGGAAAAATATATTGCCCGTTAATAAATGGAAGGTGAAATTTACCGGCTTGCTTTTCTTTTTTCGGAATTAACAAAACGCCACCGCATACCAATACAAAAGCAAACAGAGTAGCAATGCTTGTAAAGTCGAGTACAAAAGTTTTATCGGTAAACAAAATCGGAACACCTACAACAAGCCCTGTTACAATAGTTGCGAAAGAAGGCGTTTTATAAGTAGGGTGAATCTTCTGAAAGATAGGCGGCATCAGCCCATCCCGGCTCATGCTCATCCAGATGCGGGGCTGCCCCATTTGAAAAACCAGCAACACACTTGTCATGGCAACTACGGCAGCAAT
>JAYUBR010001044.1:0-1089 GCA_043740775.1 Ferruginibacter sp.
ACATTTTAGGATTCCACTTCTTTTTTAAGTGACCAAAGTGAACACCTGCTTCAAGAAGTTGCTGTTGTAAGGAAGTATTTTCCATTGTAATATTTTGAAAATTTGAAAATTTGAAAATTTGAAAACGAAATACCATCCCATACACCCCTTTAGGGGATGGGGGCGGGCTTTTAACGTTTGCTGAACTGGAAACTCTTTCTTGCTTTTTTGCGACCAGGTTTTTTACGCTCAACAGAACGTGGGTCACGCTTAAGCATGCCTGCTGCTTTCAATACCGGACGATAGTCTGCACTTACTTCAAGCAATGCACGTGCAATGCCTAATTTAGCGGCTTCGGCCTGGCCTTTAATACCACCGCCCTGGGCGTTGATAACAATATCAAATTTGTCAGATGATTCAACAATTTTAAGTGGAGATTCTACCTGGTTCTGAAGGTAAACCAATGAAAAGTAATTTTTATAATCCTTACCATTGATAGTTATTTTACCATCTCCCTTGCTTAAGAAAACACGGGTTACAGCTTCTTTACGACGGCCAACTGCGTTTTTTTGCTTTTCCATTTATTTAATTTGAAAATTTGAAAATTTGAAAATTTGAAAATGACAACTTCAAATAGTCAACTTTGTAATTTTTTTTAATTCCCCTTTAGGGATAGCGGTTTTAGAATTTTAATTCGGCTGGTTTTTGAGCGCCATGTTGATGTTCAGCACCTGCATATACAAAAAGTTTTTTGTACATTTTGCGACCCAGGCGATTTTTAGGCAGCATCCCTTTAATCGCTCTTTCGATGATTACTTCTGGTCTGCGTTTCAACAGATCTTTAGCAACTTCTTCTTTACGGCCACCGGGGTAACCACTAAAGTTGTCGTATACTTTTTCATCCATTTTATTGCCGGTTAGTTTAACCTTTTCGCAATTAATTACAATCACATAATCTCCACAATCAACGTGTGGAGTGTAATAGGCTTTATTCTTACCACGAAGAACGGCTGCAATTTTAGAACACATACGGCCAACGGTTTGATTAGTACCATCTATTACATACCAGTTGTGTGTAACGGTAGCCTCGTTCGCATGTTTGGTGGTGAA
>JAYUBR010001045.1:0-1089 GCA_043740775.1 Ferruginibacter sp.
GTATTTTTTATCGGGATTAAAATTCTGTGGTTTATTTATCCAGGCATCCAGCACCACATTATCTTCTGTAGTTACCTGCAGGTATTCTACATCAATGGATGCATCTGTTTTTAAATTATTGGCAATACTTTTTACTGTACTCACCGGGCGGTTATCCGGCAACGTTATCCATTCAGTTACTGCTGCTGTATTGTGGTTACTGAAGCTGTGCCGGGCAATTTTTGCATTTGGGGAAATCATATAATCATGTATTCCTTTCTGCATTGCATTACTTATCAATTCCGGTTCATCTTTGGGATTATTTATCCGCACCCTGTATAAGTACAATTGTGTGGCATTGGTTGGCGAAGCAGTAAAATAAATATAATTACCGGCCTCATCAATTGCTTTTACAGCGCCAATATCATAATTGCCTTTGGTAAGCAGCGTAACTGTTTTTCCATCCCTGCTGATTTTGTAAATATGGCGCCAGCCATCCTTTTCGCTTATCCATAAAAAATCCTGGTCTTTATTTACCCAGTTCCAGCCTGCAGGGTTATCAGCATTTAAGTCCACCCAGGCTTCATCATTTTCTGCCCAAAAAGTACTGCTGCTGCCATTGGTTGTATTGCAATAAATAAGTTTGCTCTCCTGCTGTTTACGGTCTAATTGCTGCACCACCAGTTCGTTGGTTCCACTCCATTCCATTCGTGGAAGATAGTGCTGTTGGGGATCTCCGTCAATATTCATCCAGCGTATAAACCCACCGGAAAGGTTTACAACACCTATGCGTACCGGCGATGGTGCTTCCCCAACTTTTGGATATTCTACCGGTATCACACGGGAATAAATGGAATCGGTTGTATTCAGCATATAATAATCTCTTATCCTGGTAGCATCCACCTGCCAAAATGCAATCTGCCTGCTATCAGGACTCCAGCGAAATCCATCCCTGCATCCAAATTCTTCTTCATATACCCAGTCAAAAGTGCCGTTAATTAATTTGCGTGTACCGTCTGCCGTTAGTTTGCGTATCTGCCCGGTAGCTACATCTTCTACAAAAAGATTATGGCCGCTTACATAGGCTGCAAATTTACTATCCGGAGAAAA